>BAHP02000118.1 GCA_000508865.1 Clostridiales bacterium VE202-01 | reverse complement strand
CACATGAATATGGCAAAATTTCAATACATCTTATGTTGTTATTAAACGACAGATTAGAATATACATTATCTAACATTTTATCATTTCAATACATCTTATGTTGTTATTAAACATAAAACTCAGCTAGAAAGAAGGTAAAAAAAGTAATTTCAATACATCTTATGTTGTTATTAAACGATACCGTTAATGGATATTCGATCATTTAAACCAGTATTTCAATACATCTTATGTTGTTATTAAACGCGAGATTGAAATCGAGAGTTTATCAAATTGTTCGAATTTCAATACATCTTATGTTGTTATTAAACTTAATTTAACAGGGGACACTACCGGGCTAGTAGGAAATTTCAATACATCTTATGTTGTTATTAAACATGTAGAACGTAAGGATTTCTCAAAAAAGGCAAATGAATTTCAATACATCTTATGTTGTTATTAAACGTAAAAGATCATCTCAAGATCATTACAGATTTGTAGGATTTCAATACATCTTATGTTGTTATTAAACGACATCGAAGATCTGATAAACGCACTTGACTTTAATTTCAATACATCTTATGTTGTTATTAAACTTATCGAAATTATAAGAAAAATCTGTATAAATCTCCATTTCAATACATCTTATGTTGTTATTAAACAAAAAAATGGAAAAAAGGATACCTAAAATTGAAAAATATTTCAATACATCTTATGTTGTTATTAAACCCGCTGGAAGCATAAATATAAACGTTCTTTTTACCATATTTCAATACATCTTATGTTGTTATTAAACTTGACGAAGATGGAGTTTACGTTCCTGAAATAGTATTTCAATACATCTTATGTTGTTATTAAACCCTGATGAGCTTCAATTATTCCGACACCAAGTTCTATTTCAATACATCTTATGTTGTTATTAAACTTGTTAGATCGTTAACAACGCTTGGAGATACATTTAAATTTCAATACATCTTATGTTGTTATTAAACCAATGGTAATCGATACAGACGGTAATGTCGTACCAATATTTCAATACATCTTATGTTGTTATTAAACTAAGCATTTTATAAAAATATTATATAACAATAAAGATTTCAATACATCTTATGTTGTTATTAAACGTTAAAGATTGGAAAGCGGTATATTTTAGTAATTTATTTCAATACATCTTATGTTGTTATTAAACAAGCTTCTTTTTTGTGTTCTAATCTGTCTGTCGTTCATTTCAATACATCTTATGTTGTTATTAAACCCTAGTAAATTAGCCACTTTCCATTTTCTATTATACCCTAAAACCTATATATATCAACAACTTCTATTTTTTACCAGCCAAATTATATTTTTATTAATTTCTTGTTTGAATTTCTTAAACTCCTACTCTACCAACCGGTTTGAGCAATTTATTAGATTTTGTAGCTGGTAAAATAATTCCTATTTGTTATAAGTAAAAATAAAAGAAACTTTAAATTAATAAAGTTTCTAACTTAATTCATTTTCAAACATTTTATTATTTGTTATAAAAGTAACTACAAGAATTACAAAAGAAATATCAAAAGGAGTTTTTAAAGTCATAATAGATATAAATAACCCCAAGATAAAACCAAAGATTTGAAAATAAAATGGTTTCATTGAAATATCGTTCTCTTTAATTAATTTATATTGATTAATCAAATTATTCAATGCTATATAAAAAGCAATAATTGCAACTAACACATCAATAGAAAAGTTAATTAAATAATTGTTTGTTAATAGTTCTTTTATAAATAATAAAACTATATAACCACACATCGTCTGCCATAATCCTGATATTACATATTTTTCAAGTACTTCCTTCTTTAAATTATTTTTTCGCATTACTTAGTAACCTTTAATTCATGTGCACTTGTTTCTTCGATATGACTATTAAAGAATTCTTCCATAACTTTGATCATATAATATGTATCTTTGATTCCTGTTGTTTCATATGAAGAATGCATTGCTAATTGTGGTAATCCAATATCAACACAATTCATAGAAACTTGAGCCATAGCTATATTTCCTAACGTACTGCCTCCTAAAGCATCCGAACGATTCGCAAAAAATTGTACTGGCACATTAGCTTTTTTACATAAGCCTTTAAACACAGCTATACTAAGAGCATCACTCGTATATTTTTGTCCCGCATGCGATTTAACTACAACACCTTCATTTAAATACACACAATTATTAACATCTGTTTTTTCAGGATGATTGGGATGAACTGCATGAGCATTATCAGCGCTTAACATAAAACTAGAAGCTAATGCCTGATAAAATTCTTCATCATTTTTCCCTAACGCATTATTCACACGTTTTAAAATATCGTATAAGAATGTTGAGCCTGCCCCTTGTTTTGTTCCCGAACCTACTTCTTCATTATCAAAACAAGCAAAAACATTAATAGACTGGTCATTGCTTCCTTTTAAAAATCCTTGTAAAGAAGCATACGCACATTGTAAGTCATCTAATTGTGAACATGAGATAAATTCCTCATTAACACCCCAAATAGATGGTTCCATACGATTATATAGATATAGATCCATCCCATAGATATTTTCATCGGCAACATTTAATTGCTCAGCAATTAAATGTTTTAAATCACCAGCTTTACTATCACTTCCACCAAATAATGGCAGCATATCAATTTGTTTATTATAAGCAAAACCATCATTTACTGCACGATTCATATGAATTGCAACATTAGGAATCATCACTAAATCACGATCGATATTAACAAGTTTCGTAATATAGCTATTACCTTCTTGAATCAACACTCTTCCGGCAATTGATAATGGTCGATCAAACCAGGTAGCACACAACATTCCACCATAACCTTCAGTATTTAACTGTGTATATTTTCCTTTGATTTCAATTTCAGCATTTTCCTTGATTTTAAATGTTGGTGAATCACTATGTGAAGCAGCTACATTGAAACTATATTTATCTAATTTTGATCCTAAATTAAAAGCGATGATACTTGAATTATTTCTTGATACAAAATATCGTTTACCAGGTTTAATTTTCCAAGCCTGTCCTTCTAATAATTCTTCATAATCATTTTCTTTTAACATTTTTTTCATGTTATCTACAGCGTGAAATGCTGTAGGACTCTGTTTTATAAAAGCCATTAATTCTTGAGATATTTTTTTATCCATCAGCATGTCCTCCTCATTCTTTGCCAATTATAACATATCCTTTAACAGTTTGTTAAAGGATATGTTTATATTAATTTGATTTATTACGTTTTGCCAGTGCAGGCATAATTGCTCCTAAACCAACTAAAATAATTGGTGTAATAATATTCATCGCAATTTCAAAAGGTGTTCCTTTAAACATTCCTAGACCACAACAAACTGCGGTAACCACAAAACACCACCAGCCAAAGAATTTTGCTAATATTTGATTTTTGGTAAAACGATATTCAGCTGGAAATTTATCAATTGCTTTACGTAAAGCGATATAAGCAATAAATACCCATAAATAACGTAGTGGCATACAAACTGAATTTAATTGAGTTAAAAATTTCAAAAATGAAGTAACACTTTTAATTCCCATTGCCGGTACTAAAATCAATGGTGTAACGATGACAACTACCAGCCAGATACCATTTACGTAAGCACCATTTTTATTTTTCTTCAATAATTTTGAAGGGATAAATTGTCTTGCATCTTCATTATCCAATAACATTCTAAGTGGCGCATCAATAGAAATAACTAATGTTGATAATTGACCAATCATATTGCAAATAGCATAAATAATTAAGAAGTATTACCATTACCATAATACTCACCTAATTTTTGAAATGACCAATATGCTCCATTTGCTACATATGAATCAAAATTAGCATTAATATCAGCCACATTAAACATCATCCCCATTGATATTGTTCCCAAAATTGCACAAACAATAACCATGATTGCCAGCGTGATCATTCCTTTAGGAAAACCTTTTGAAGGATTCTCTACTTTGTTTACATATGGGGATATTTTTCACAGCCGCCAACTGCAAAAACTAAAATAGATAATGACGTAAAATACTCTAATCTAAATGATGGAATTAAGTTTTTAAAACTCCAGTCCATTGTTTGATAACCACCATCAGGATTAAGTACTGGGGCTGCTATCATCAAGATAATAAATAAAATTGACATCACAAACATTGATGATCCGGCTAAAGTAGCTAATGATTTTAATGGATTCAAACCTCGTGAAGCTACCCATGCAAAAAATAAAAAGACAATAAGGGTAATGATTTGAACTAATCTTATATCTAATGAATCATAAAATGTTGAATTTTGAAAAAGAACCCAACTTAAAGCTTTTAGTCCTCCAGATGCTTTAGATGCAATATATGGCATATGAACGACCCAGTATGTCCACCCTGCATAATATGCAAGTTTTGGTCCCATTGTTTCATGTATCCATGAACTAACGCCACCACCAGCGTTTTTAAATGCTGACCCTAATTCTCCAACCATTAAAGCATATGGTACAAAATATAGAGCAAACATCATGATCCAGCTAAAAATAACCTGGATACCATTAAAGTATACAAAACCGTTAACAACATTTCCAAATCCCCATACGGTTGAAAATGCCATAAAGGCTAAATTATACCAAACGATTTTTTTTGATTTTGTCATAAATAACCTCCATAAATCGATAATACTTTTTACAAGAAAATTAAATAACTTTTTAAACTGTTTTAATTTAAAAACATTTCCTGCATTTTCCATTATAACAGACTATTCTAACTTTCCCTACATTTTTCTACATCGATCATTAAGCATATATCATTAAAGGTCATCTTCTATAATTATAAGCATAAAATAAAAATCTTTTACATAAAATGCAAAAGATTTGATCTATCTAAAATCATATTTTTCTTAAATAGCGATACTTCACCCAACCAACTTCTTCACCATAAATAATATAGGCATATATATCATATACTCCAATTACCTTAACGACATCTCCTTTATTTAAAGATATCCGATGATCGATATAATCATCTAAACAATAAAGCTTATCATTTCGATAGTATAGAAATTCGTTTTTTATATCTAAAATATTATTTGTATCTAATTGTTTACACTTGGAAAAATTCCTGTTTCTTTTTAATAATTCAACTTCAAAATGCGGCCAGGAAATTTTTACTGGTTCTTCAGGTGATGTTTTTATATCTACTAAGACTTCATATTGTGGTAAGGGCTGAACATATTCTTTATCAAAACTAAATTTATCTCCATCACCATTTATTATTAATACATTGAGCTGACTAATTGATTTTACTCCAATACCACCATCAATGCTAATGATCTTTTTATCATTATCAATGATAATATTATTGTTGATGGCATTACGATATTGATTAGAAACTGGTAAATGTCCTACTATAACATAATTATTTAAACAATGACCATCACGGTAAAATGTCTGCATTTCAATCATTGAAGTAAGTTTTGAATTCCACCAGTCTTTTCTTTTTTCAATTCCTGCGTGAACAAAAATAAAATCATTAAATTTTAAGGTTGTATAAAGAGTTGCAAAATAATCAAAATAAGGTTGTAAAAACACTTTTATTTTTCTTTGAATCTCTTCAGGCTGATCTGTTTTTATATCTAATGAGAGTTTCTTTATTGCTTGGCGAATCATTCCGCCTTTACCAATACGATTCAAGTAATTAATTACTTGTTTAGCTAATTTAGGATTTGAAACCATCTCTTCAACTGCATATTCACAGTTACCAAGTAATACATATACGCGATCACTTTGGCTTTGCAGAGTCATTAAATATTCGATCGTTTCAATTGTTTGGGTACCTTTTTCAACAAAGTCTCCCACAATTATTAAATAATCATCTTGACAATAATGTACTTTCTTTAATAATTGTTTCAACAAATCTAAATGACTATGAATATCACTAATAACAAGACAGCGATATGGTCCTTTTACCACCTTATTAGCATGTTGCACCTTTAACATAATCTCACCTCAAAACTACTATATCATAAACTAACATCATATTATAACAGTTTTATCTTAAATATTTTATATTCCTGAGCTATAATGATTTCAGGAGGTATTTGAAATGTTAAAAGAAATTGAAAAGCGGCAAAGTATTCGAAAATATAAAGATACTGCTGTTGAAAAAGAGAAAATTACAGAAATTTTAAAAGCCGCAATGAATGCTCCAACTGCTAGAAATAGTCAAGAATGGGAATTTAAAGTTATTACTAATAGAACAGCACTAAATAATATGGTCAACCTTTCCTGCTACATGGCTATGATGCAAGAAGCCCCATGCGCTATTTTAGTTATAGCTAATCTAGACAAAGCCAAAAATGTTGAATATGGCTTAATCAATTGTGCTGCAGCTATCGAAAATATGTTGATTGAGGCAGTCAATCAAGGTCTTGGCAGCTGCTGGTGCGGGATTGCTCCTGTTGAACAAAGAATTAAAAATTTTAAAAATTACTATCATTTAAAAGAGCATGAATATCCAGTTGGGGTAGTTGCTTTAGGTTATAGTAACGAAGATAAACCATTAATTGACCGTTATGATCCTAAAAAAGTTTCATATTTTGAATAATCATTCCTTTTAAATTAAAAAGCCTAATCATTGAAATTAGGCTTTTTAGATATAGTTCTATATCTAACTTAAGATTATTTATCAATATACTACCCGCTTTAAAATATCATTAACATAAGCAATAAAAATACCATAATTAGTCATTGCAATTCCTTGTGCTTTAGCCCGATCAATTCTTGACATAATATAACGACGATTAAACATACAGCCGCCACAAGTAATAATTAGATCATAATTAGTTAAATCATCCGGAAAATCTGTTCCACTAACAACATCAATATTTATTTGCGGATAACGCTTTTTTAATAATCTAGGAATTTTTACGCGGCCAATATCTTCGCTTAATGGCGCATGACTACAGCACTCAGCAATTAAAATATTAGATTCATTAGATAACTCTTCTAGTTTTTTAACACTATCAATATAATATCTTAAATCACCTTTATATCCTGCCATTAAAACTGAAAATGACGTTAATTTACTTTGTTTAGATATATTTTCATCAACATATTTAAATACCTGAGAATCAGTAATAACTAAATCAGGATCTTTATTTAAATTAGCTAAAGCATTTAACAGCTGATCAGTAGTAACTGCGATTACTTGGCATTTTTTATCAAGTAATTCCCGCAATACTTGTACCTGTGGTAAAATTAGTCTCCCTTTAGGCGCCTGAATATCTTGAGGCATAACTAATAAAACTAAATCACCACTTTTTACTAAATCGCCAGTTATACTTTCTTTTTCATGATCTGCAGGTAAATTATTGATCAAAGCTTCTTTTAATTCTAAAATTCCCTGCTTGGTAACAGCACTAATTAAAAGCGGTTCTTTTTTTGTGTGCTCAAAAATTGATTTATTTAAATTATCATTGATTCCTTGATCTATTTTACTAATTACCAATATTACAGGAATATGACGATCATTAAAATAATTATACCATGTTAATTCCTGGTCGATGTTTTCGTCATTAAAAAGAATAACTGCAATATCTATTTTTTCTCTAGCTTTTTTTTGTTTTATCATTTCTTTGTTTACCTAAGTCTCCTAAATCATCAAAGCCAGCTGTATCAACTAATAAACATGGTCCCAGTCCATGAATTTCCATAGCTTTATAAACAGGATCAGTAGTCGTTCCAGCTTGACTGGAAACAATTGAAACATCCTGATTTACAAAAGCATTTATTAATGAAGATTTACCACTATTACGTTTACCAAAAAAACCAATATGAAGACGATTTGCGCCAGGGGTTTGATTTAATCCCGCCATAATTAAAATCTAAAATCCCGTTTTCCTTCTTCAATCATCGATAAACGTTCCTGGCAAATTTTTCTGACTTTATCACTGCTAACATTATTTAATTCCTTTTTAATCAATGCTTCTGCTTTAGCTCTGGTATCTTCACTAGCATAATCTTGTAAATATTCTTTTAAAGTCATCAAAGCATTAGGATGACAACAATTAGAGATTTGACCAGACTTACATAACTGCATAAAACGATCACCAGTTCTTCCTTCGCGATAGCACGCTGTACAAAAACTAGGAATAAAGCCTAAAGAACATAACCAGTTAACAACTTCATCCAAACTGCGATTATCACTAATATCAAATTGGGCTGACGTTACTTCATCTTCCTTTTCTGGTTCGACATATCCCCCAACACTTGTCTTTGAACCACCGCTGATTTGTGATATTCCTAATTGTAATACACGTTCCCGTACTTTCTTAGATTCCCGAGTTGAGATGATCATTCCGGTATATGGTACTGCCATTCTAATAATCATAACGATCTTTTCGAAAATTTCATCACTTATTGCATTACTAAAATCATCTTTATCGATATCGTCAGCTGGACAAATTCTTGGCACACTAATAGTATGTGGTCCAACCCCCTTCGCTGCTTCTAAGTGTTCAGCATGCATCAATAAGCCAACAAAATCATAACGATACATTTCTAAACCAAATAAAACACCAATTCCTACATCATCAATTCCGCCATCCATAGCTCGATCCATTGCTTCCGTATGGTAAGCGTAATCATGTTTTGGTCCGGTTGGATGCAAAGCTTCATAATTTTTCTTATTATAAGTTTCTTGGAAAAGGATATAAGTACCGATTCCTGCTTCTTTTAATTTTCGATAGTTTTCTACTGTTGTTGCAGCAATATTGACATTGACACGACGAATAGCTCCGTTTTTATGTTTAATACTATAAATTGTTTTAATACTTTCTAAAACATATTCAATTGGATTATTTATTGGATCTTCTCCAGTTTCTAATGCTAATCGCTTATGTCCCATATCCTGAAGCGCAATTACTTCTTTTTTTATTTCTTCCTGCGTTAGTTTTTTTCTTTGCGATATGTTTATTTTTTAAATGATAAGGACAATAAACACAGCCATTTATACAATAATTAGATAAGTATAAAGGTGCAAACATAACAATTCGATTACCATATAATTTTTCTTTGATCATCTTAGCAACTTTTTCCATCTCTTCAATTGCTTCAGGAATCTCACATTCTAATAGCAACATTGCTTCACGATGATTTAATCCTTTACAATCTTTTGCTCTTTCAATCAAAGAAAAATTAATTCGCGATTATTTTTATTCTCTTTTGCATATTCAATTGTATCTAAAATTTCTTGATCATCAATAAATTCTTCAGCCTTATTTGATTTTACATTATACATATTCCTACTCCTTCTTTTACTCAGGTATTACCCCTTGTAATCAAATTTACAATAATCTCCACGCTGATACACTATTTCATAACCTTCTTTACTCAATGTATCAACCAATTCCTTAAGTCCTTCACTAGCCTCTTGTCCAGAAGATGCTTTATTGTCATACAACAAATATTTTTTCCTAACCTCATATGGTGATAAATTAGGCATAACAACATTACAGCCATGCTTGATTCCCTCAATTCGTCCTTTTGGATCAAGAGTTGCTAAAGCTGTAGTTGAAGGTAAAAGAACATCTTTTGTCATAATTCTAATTAAACTCAATAAAAATAAAGTTAGCTTTAAATCGCCATTTTTCAAATCTTTAAATGGTGTGTCGTGATGAACCATATATGGTCCAATTCCGACCATTTCTGGTTTAAGCTTTTTAATAAACAACAAATCATTAACTAAGTGATCTATTGTTTGATGGTAGCTGCCTACCATGAATCCACATCCGGTTTGAAAACCAATTTCTTTTAAATGATGCAAACATTCAATTCGCTGTTTAAATGACATTTCTTGAGGGTGTAACATATAGTAATGATCTTCATTATATGTTTCATGTCTTAATAAATAACGATTAGCACCTGCATCATAATATTTTTGATAAGTTTCTTTACTTTTTTCACCAAGTGATAGCGTAATTGCACAATCAGGATATAATGTTCTAATTGATTTAATAATATCAACCATTAAATCATCCTGATAATATAAATCTTCCCCACCTTGTAATACAAAAGTCCGAAAGCCAAGTTTATAACCTTCTTTACAGCTAAGCAATATTTCTTCTTTACTTAGTCGATAGCGTAAAGCATTTAAATTGCTTTTTCTAAGTCCACAATAATAACAATCATTTTTACAATAGCTGCTAATTTCTATTAAACCTCTAATATATATTTTATTACTAAATATTTGTTTAGTAATTTTTGCAGCTGTTTCTTTAGCATAAGTAAAATCCTCTTGGTTATAAGTAGATAATAATTGCTTAAATTCATCAAAATCTAATTCACCTTCATGATTTAGTTTATCAATCAATTCAATGTTATTCATTTTATACTTTTGAATATAGTGTTTTAACACTAACTCCTTTAATCATTCCAATCTTACCAGTAAGAGCTCCGATAACATCATTAGGACCATCTACAATAACCGAAATAACAGAAACTTTCTTATCTTTATATGGAATTCCCATACGTCCAATAATATATTGACTATACTCATGTAAAAGATTATTAATTTTATTTGCACTTTCTAATTCATAAACAAATACACCAATTATCGCAATTCTACTATCCATCTTGCCTCCTTAAATAAAAAACCATTAGAAAACATACTAATGGTTAAACATAATAAAATATCGTCCACCCTTTGACTTAGAATTATCCTTATCATTAGCTGTAATACATATATTTTATCACACTTTTATTGAAAACGTTATCATTTTACACTTTTTCTTAAAATATTATCTTAGAATATTAATGTTTTTATACATTTCATGTTGATATTAAACTCCAGTATGTAGATTAGTTATACTGTTAAAAAATCTTATACATCTAATGTTGTTATTAAACACTCCAGTTTCAGGTAATTATGCTGCACAAGTTATATTTCAATACATCTTATGTTGTTATTAAACCGGAACGTTGAGCAGACGTGTTAGACATCTGCTCTATTTCAATACATCTTATGTTGTTATTAAACAACACTGTTGCATTCTGCGTCCCATAGTCGCAACATTTCAATACATCTTATGTTGTTATTAAACCAACAGTCAGGTACCAATACCACTACGGCTTTGGGATTTCAATACATCTTATGTTGTTATTAAACAGAGCTTGCTAAAACTATTATTAGAGTGTTTATTGGATTTCAATACATCTTATGTTGTTATTAAACCATTACCATGCTATCGTTTTTGGTCTTAATGTTTCATTTCAATACATCTTATGTTGTTATTAAACTATACGGAGGAAAATTAGATGTCTAGATGTTTATTTTATTTCAATACATCTTATGTTGTTATTAAACTGGAGAGTACAACCATTTAGGCAATCAAATTAAAAAAATTTCAATACATCTTATGTTGTTATTAAACAGATTTGGTTTTTATAGTGGAATCGGTGATATTAAATTTCAATACATCTTATGTTGTTATTAAACTTTATAATATGCTGTACTTAAGATTAACGAAAGACTATTTCAATACATCTTATGTTGTTATTAAACCTGAAGGAATTTATGATTTTAAAGTTCAAAAGTAATTTCAATACATCTTATGTTGTTATTAAACCTGTAAATCTGCAACAGAACGTTGCGCAGAGGTATTATTTCAATACATCTTATGTTGTTATTAAACGCAGAGGGTTGCAAACGTATCTCTAGTATCGTGCATATTTCAATACATCTTATGTTGTTATTAAACTTCTCTTTTAAAACTATCGTCAACACTTGGATTTAAATTTCAATACATCTTATGTTGTTATTAAACTAGTAGGATGGTTCGTTTTAGCAAGTTTAATTGTGAAATTTCAATACATCTTATGTTGTTATTAAACCCCTAGTAAATTAGCCACTTTTCATTTTCTATTATACCTCAAAACCTATATATATCAACAACTTCTGTTTTTTACCAGCCAAATTATATTTTTATTAATTTCTTGTTTGAATCCCTTAAACTCTTACTCTACCAACCGGTTTGAGCAATTTATTAGATTTTGTAGCTGGTAAAATAATTCTTATTTGTTATAAATAAAAGAAACTTTAAATTAATAAAGTTTCTTAATTACCACCTGGGCCATCTTGACGTTCCCTATTATCTGGATAATATTTTGTATTATTATTTGTCCATTGATTATTAACTGCAGTTTTTTGAGTTTCATTTGATTTAGTTTGTTTTCTGTTTTTCTTCAATATTATCACCCCAATAATAGTTTGTAACAAAAAACATAAATTATTCAAAATTAATTTTTTTAACAAACTCTAAACTTATTTTCCTTACCCTCTTTTGATGCCACAATACTTATAATCGAATGTTCAACCATATCACTTACTGCCTGCTCTGTATAAAAAGCCATATGTGGTGTAAGTAAAACATTTGGCATATCACGCAAAATAGATAATTCATGATTACCTATATTTTCATATTTATAATCATCGTAATATAAACCTAATTCATTTTCAATCACATCCAATGCACATGATCCAATTTTACCTTTTTCTAATGCTTCAATCAAATCATTGGTATTTATTACACTGCCTCTTGCTGTATTAATGATAATAACATTATCTTTCATTTTATCAATTGTTTCTTTTCTTACAATATGATATGTATCACTGGTTGCAGGAACATGAAATGTTAAGATATCACTTTTTTCAAATATTTCATCTAATGATACATATTGTGCATATTTCTTTATTTCATCTTTAATAAATGGGTCATAAGCTAAAATCTTACAATCAAAACCGCTAAGATTTTTAATAACTTTTTGACCAATAGCACCTGTACCAACCACTCCAACTGTCATATTTTCTAATTCTAAACCTATACTATCTTTTAAAGAATAATCCCAGCCATCAGCTCTTTTCATGATCATCTTCATTTTTCTAAGAGCCATTAACATTGTCATAACTGTGTAATTAGCAACACTAGCAGTTGAATATGTAACATTACTTACTTCCATATCATATTTTTTAGCTGCTTGAAGATCAATATGATCATAGCCAATAGTTCTCGTTGAAATATGTTTTACTCCTAATTGATGCCAACATTTTATAATATCCTCACTTATTGCTGAAGTTATGACACTAACTCCATAACATTCTGATGCTAGAACTGCATTTTCAATGTTTGGTGTTTCGTAACATTTAACAATTTCAACATTATATTTTTCACTAAATTTTTGAAAATATTTTCCCTCATCAAATTCTCGATAATTATATACTGCTATTTTCATTAATTTTCTCCTTTTACTTCAATGATAATTTAAAAACATACATATTCTCAAAGCTGATTTATAACTTTTTATTCTACTATTCTGATACAAATCACTTAAAACTCAAACACTTATATTTTCATTTTAAAAAGTAATTTTCTCTTAAACAGCTTATTCCATCTGTATTTAAATACCAACAATTTTTACTAATCAAAATAGTGTTATTTCTATTTATTGATGTACTAACGATCTTAATTCATCACTGATTAAAACATCTTTTATTTCAATAAAATATTACAACACATATAATTTTATCCTCATTTATTTTAATACTTATTTACTAATTTGTATATAATTTTATTCCTTAGCATGATTATATAACCAAAAAGAAAATCGACTAACTGCCGATTTTTCCAGGATTTACATGTATATTACAATGTTTAACGATTGGATAAATTTCCTCAATAACATCATGAGTTTTATGCGCAATCATATGTGCATGCTGAAACGTATCATTACCAGATACTCGAATTTCGATATCAACATATATTTTATTACCAAACATTCTAGTTTTAAAAACATCAATACCTAATATACCATCTTGGTTTTTTATTAAAGTAATTAGCTCATTTTCGAATTCTTCACTACAAGCATGATCGATCATCTTATTGATAGCATCATCAAATATATCATAAGCGACTTTAAAAATACAAAAACAAATTATGATTCCCGCGATGCAATCTAATATATAATAACCACAATAAAAACCAATTACTCCAATCAAACTGCCTATTGATGAAAGAGCATCGCTACGATGATGCCAGGCATCTGCTAATAAAGCATTAGAATTGATTCTATCAGCATTTATTTTAGTATACCAATACATCAGTTCTTTTGAAATAATTGATATTACAGCAATAAGTATCGCAAGACCCCCTAAATAAATTTTATGGTTACTAGTAAATATATTTTTTATCGCACTATAGCCAATAATACTAGCTGTTAAAAATAGCATGATTGATAAAATAATTGCTGCTACACATTCAAATCTTTCATGACCATAAGGATGTTCTTTATCGCTTTCTTTGCTTGATAATTTAACCCCAATCATAACAACAATTGTACTTAAAGCATCAGTTGCACTATGAACACCATCAGATATGATCGCATTTGATTTACAAATAAATCCAATTAATATTTTAAAAAAAGATAAAACTAGATTACTAATTAAAGTTATTGTAGATATTTTAAAAACAGTTTTTTTATAATCTTCCATACTCTCACCTATATTATTGTATGAAAAAATTATCTATTAGTTCTATTTTACTGGGTATCTAATAACAGTTTTCAAATTTTCGACCTTTGTTTTTCGCGGGTCACTTAAATATATCTCATGATGTTTTCTTTGCTTGTTAATATCTATTTTTAAATTATTTTCAATAATAAAATCTTGAATCTTTTTAATTGAAACTGCTTCATCATCATAGCTTCCAATATGCATTATTTGAACACATTTTCCTTCATTGATTTCTTCATAGTTTACTTTGTCAAAATTTAAATTTGGTTTTTTAGTTTTTAAAACTTCTTTAGCGTGTTCAAATACATCAATAGTAACAAATTCTGGTAAACGAATCATTGATTTCCAATTAAATTTACTTTTATCACTGATCATTAAATCTTCTTTTTGCTCGTCTAACCACCATAAATCTTCAAGCGGTGGTACAACATATTCAAAATAACCGACAATTTTATCATCTGTCATTTTAGACATTTTAATCGTATAAGATATTCCATACAATAACTCTAAAGCTTCTTTGTACTCATTACTAGTATTAGGATCACCTCTACCATCTACAGTAACATATACTATTTTTGGTACATCAATCAACATTGGTTTTCGTTTTGGTAAATATAAATCTTTGTATTCTTTTTTATAATCGATTTTTTTCATTGTACTTCACCTACGATCTTTTCAAATTTTTTTACTGAGAGTATTTCATTAGTAATTAATCTGCCATTATAAAATAAACTATATGTAGTAAAAATAGTTGATGCTGATTGTGCCATATCTTTATTATTAATATGAATGATTTCGATATCAATTTTATTTTCTTGACAATATTTAGCAATCAAATCAACATATTTAACTGTAAATGGACATTGATGACTATAAAATAATACAAGACCTTTTTGCTCTATCATCAATTGTTTAAATTTAAATGATGGTTTACTTACATTTTTATGAAAACTTAAAAACAATAACTCATATTTATCATCAATACAATCAACAACTTCAAAACCATGTTTTAATAAAAATCTTTTATCCATTAAAAAAGCTAACTTTTTCTTTGCAGAAATTATCACTAAACCATCTTTTTGCTTTCTCTTACTATCATTGATACAGCTTTCCAATAGACATTTTGCATAACCCTGTCCCTGATATTTACCAGCTACCCATAAACAATCTATATACATCAAATTATTACCATTTATTGGAACCCAGGCTTGTTCAACTGGAACATATTCAACAAAACACTTTCCTCTAACATTAATTTTTTTAAAAACTAAGCCGTCTTTAAAGCGCTCTTTTAACCAATTCTTTTTAGTTATTACTTGAAGATCTTTACTCGATGAAATCGCACAGCAAATATGTTCTTGATCAATATTGTGTTCATCCACTGTTATTATTTCCATTTACCTATCCCCTTTCATCAATATTATAACAAAATAAACCTGACATCATTTGTCAGGTTTATTAAACAATTATATTATCGATATTTCTTCATGATCGATTCTACTTCTTTTAATAACTTTTCCTTTATTTCAACTGGCTCGATTATTTCAATTTGACTGCCAAACGAAAGAATAAAACTTAATAACCAAAAATTATTAGCTACAGTTGTTTCCACAATATAATTACCTAAATCATCTAATGTGATCAAAGAATTACTAAATTCATCATATACAACACTTCCTAAACTTTTATCAAATTTTAATTTGACTTTGATTACTGGTGAATCATCATCATAATTGATGATCTTAGGAGGATCATTACTAATATCATTAATTTCTTTATCCGTTAAAATTAAATCATTGATTCGGCTTAATCTAAATATCCGATAATCTTCTTTATTCAAACAATATCCCTGAAAATACCAGGTATTGCTTTTAAAAAACAACTTATTAGGTAAAACTTGCCGCTTTGACTTTTTCCCATAAGAATCGATATATTTAAATTCTACTACCTGATTACTAAAAATAGCTTCTTTTAACAAATTAAATTTATCATTGAGTTTGTTATCCTGATGCCAGGTATTAAAATCAACTTCGATCCAATCCCGCCGCTGAGTATCGAATAAAGATGATAATTTAGAAATTAAAATATTTTGCTTATTTCCTTGTAAATTTTCGATTGTTTGAATTGCTGCTAAGATCTGTTCCTGTTCTTGAAAATCAAAAAAATTCTTTTCAATAACAAACTTTTCATCAAGGGCTATCCCACCATTACTCCCAGGAAATGTATTGATCGGAAAACCTGCCGCCAGCAAACGATCTAGATCACGATAGATGGTACGAATGGATACTTCAAAATGCTCAGCTAATTCTTTAGCTGTTGTCTGTTTATGTTCAATTAAATAATAAACTGTCTCAAATAAACGGCTGACTGACATTAATCGATCCACCCAAAGTGTTTACAGGCATTATAAATACCATCTTTATCACAATCATCAGTAACATAACTGGCTTTTTGCTTTAAGGCATCAATTGCATTACCCATAGCAATACTTGTCCATTCATCTTTAAACATGCTTAAATCGTTTTTCTCATCGCCAAAAACAACAACATCGTGATAATCACCTTTAAAATGATCAACCATCATTTTAATCCCTACTGATTTATCACCAGGTTCAACAAAGAGATATTCTTTATGAAAACGACACCATGGTAATTGTTTTAAAGTTTCTAAATTTTGTTCTTCAGGACTATAACAAGCTATGTATACTTTATATATTTCTTTAAAATCTAAGGGATTTAAGTTTTCCTGGACAACTGTATCCATATATATATCATGGGTAAAATCATAAAAACGATTATCCGGAGCCAATCTTCTTTTAGTATTATCGGGAGAAATAGCCCATATATAATTTTTTTCAATACATTCATCTATTAGTGCTAAACATTTATCATAATCTAACGGTTTGATTTTAATTAATTGATTGTTGATCGTAATGCCATTACCACCATCACTGACCATATTTTCAAATCCTAACTGTCGCATATGTTCTACTGCCATCGCATAACTACGACCCGTTGCAATAGCAACAAAATGTCCTGCTTCTTTAAGCTTAGATATAGCTAATTTTGTAGACTCCGGTACATATTGTTTACCCGGCGTACCTACTGCTAATGTTCCATCAATATCAAAAAAGAAAAATTTACGTTTCATCATCCTACCTCCGCTTTTATCTTATCATAATCTTTTTACCAATTAATTAATTTACAAAATAAGAAAAGGATAAACCTAATTAGATTTACCCTTAATATATGAATTATGATAAAACGAATACAACAATTGACTACACATTAAACACCAAATAACCGGTTCACAAATTATGACTCCAAGATATCCTAGTTTTGGTATAAAGAACCAAACAAAAATTATTTTACCAATAAATTCAATAATACTGGAAATAAGTGGCACGATTTTTTTCCCTAAACCTTGTAAAGAATTACGTAGAATCAACAAAATTCCTAAAACCGCATAAAATGGGGCATTTAATATTAAATATTTAGAACCATTATCAAGAACGATTGCTTGAGATGAACCAGATAATAAAGAAACTAATGGTCGTGCTGTAAAAAACAGTAAAATTGTTGCAATCACACCCCAAATAACGACCATCTTATACCCTGCTTTAACCCCTTCAAGGATTCGTTTACGATTATTAGCTCCTCTGTTTTGAGAAACGAAGGTAGCTAACGAAGAAGCAATCGTTGATGCTGGCATCATACAAAAAGAATTGATTTTTCTAGCTGTAGTATGACCCGCAATCGTTAAATATCCAAACCCATTGATTGCTTTTTGGAGAATTACAGTTCCTGAAGAAACGATAGCCATCATAAATCCCATTGAAAAACCTTGTCCAGCTAACTCTTGATATAACTTTTTATCAAGTTTGAAATGTTCTTTTTGGGGAATCAAAATAGTTGTTTTTTTCAACATATAAATGATACAAAGAACAGCAGAAACTCCTTGAGCAATAACAGTCGCCACTGCTGCTCCCTGGATTCCCATTTTATACTGAGTAATAAAAATAAGATCCAAAACAATATTAATTACTGATGATATAATTAAAAAGAATAGTGGCATAAAACTATTTCCGATTGCTCGTAATAATCCAGCACATAAATTATAAGCAAACATTACCCCAACAAAGATCGTAATCATTGAGATATAAGAATATGATTCAGCAATAATATTTTTAGGGGTATCTAATAATTCTAATAGTGGATACAAACCAAATTGACAAATCAAAACAATTAGTAAAGATAAAATAATTCCAATTACTATTGCTCCAGCAACGGAACGTTTTAATAATGATTCATCACCAGCGCCATAACTACGAGCAACTACGATACTAAATCCATTTCCTACCCCTAAAGCAAATCCAACGAGTAATTCATAAACTGCATTACAAGCGCCGATTGCCGCTAAAGAATTATCACCTAAATAATTACCGACGATCATTGTATCTACCGTGTTATAAAATTGTTGAAAAATATTTGAAATAAAAATTGGAATCGCAAATATCAGTATTGCTTTTAATATTTTATCTTTTGTTAAATCTACTTGAAAACTAAACATCTTATCCCCCATCATTAAAATCAAATTCTGTTTTTTCACCATCAGCACCTTATCTTAATATAATATTAATTCTATATCAATAACTAAAATATAAATTTTAATTATATTTTAAGATATTGAATATAACATAGTAAAGGAGCCATCAATAAATGGTGGCTCCTTAAAAAAAGAACTTGCAAATACACAAGTTCTACATCAAGAAATATCTTTATATCTAATAGTATGAAATAAATTAGATTTAATGAAATATTAAATATTTTATGACTTACTTTTTATCAATATTTATCTTTTTTAATCCATCATTATTTTCAGTAATTTCAGCGATTTCCTCTATTTTAAAACATTTAAAAAATTTCTTTTCGAATGAATTTTTAGAAAATTTTAATTGGATATCATGAAATTTACTATCCATTTTTAATATATTGTATCGCTTTCAAACCAATAATTTTTTACCAAATTATTAACGATTCTTCCTATTATATAGTTTTTCTTCTGCAATTAAATATCATTTAGCATATTTACTAAATCATAGATTAACTTATGTAACATAATCTTTAAACTAATAACAAATAGACTGTCATTAATATTTTCTATGAAAATAATACATCAATTTATTGCCAATTGTTTTATCTATGTCATTGCCAACATCTTAAAAATGAACAATTAAAAAAGTAAAAACCTCATCAATTTACACCAACCTCCAATTAAAACCTATTCTTTCCTTAATCACCTCACATAACCAGATAATTTTAAGTTTATCTTTCAAAAGTTAAATTATATTTCAATATCTTTATAATAAAAAATAACTTTTCACTTTAAAGTTATTAATATTTTATTATTAAACATGCTATTTATTGATATATTGATGATAATACTTAAAAATAATTTCTTGCATTATTTCAACTATTTTATCAATATCTTGACCACAAGTAAAAATTTTAAAATAGCGAGATAATTGCTTTATAAAATTAGAACTTGTTTTTAGTTGTTGAATCATACCATAACATCCAGATAAATAGCTCTTTAATGCCATTACTATATTATCAGTTCTAACACCTTGTGTAGCCATAATTTTATCAAAATCGTTTTTCTTCAAATAATTAGTATACTCATTAATCTTTATTTGTGTTCTTGCCTCAATTTTCTCATTATGTAAATTCTCTATATCTTCATAAGCAATAGAAGCAACTAATGATATCCTAATAACATCCAAATCTTCTAAGACATAATTTTTATCCAACTCACAACTTCGATAAAAATAGGATACATAATTTTCATAATCACAATCCAATAAATCAATAGCTACTAAGTCTGCATAACATTCCCGGCAAAGATATTCGATTTCTTCATATCCATACACCAAAAATGTATCATTAGCAAAACTAAACAAACTTGCAAGACTATGTATAAACAAATCTAATGATTCACTTTCATTAACTAGTTGCAGCAAATATAGATTAATGTTATCAAAATTATTTTGTAGATATTGTGTTATATCATAGCATATTCTTCTAAAATTGTATAAATAATAATTATTTTCCTCTACAAATTCTTTAAAAGTAATACGTTCAACAACATCTTTAATATACTTACATATATTTTTATTTTGTCCGTCTGTTAAATTTAAATCAGTTATTAAAAAATCCACAATATAATCTGCAAAAAAGGTATTAAATAATCCCAACCTTTCTCGACGGTTTCTTGTTAAATTACCTACAAAATGAGCTAATTCATGAGTTAATTGAAAAATCACTAAATCTAATTCAAATATTTGATGAATAGGTAATTTAATCAAAATAATCCGATCAGTAGGGTTTGTTTCTTTTTGCATTGAGATGGCCTTAATATGTTTTTCATTAACTGGTTTTATTAGAAAATCGAATTTGTACCCATCACCATCAATATTTATTAACTCATTTTTTAAACAATATAAATAGCAAGTATAAAAATTTAAAATTTTTTCTGGAATAAAATGTTGAATTGGTTTAATAGCAGGGTCATGATAGGTATGCAATGAAGTATCCATAATTATATTTGTGATATTATATATTTCATCACAATATAAAGATACTAACGATTCATCAAGATCATTGCGATTACCAATTTCCTTTAAAGAAGGATAAATCGATAAGCAAAGAGGTTTTAGAAAAGAATTATATTTTAAATGATTCAAATAATTAATAAACGATTTTAAATCTGCATGCTCTTCATCAACTGTTGCAATCATTTCATATATATCATTTAATGATATGTATGTATTTTGATTTAATTCATTAATTTCTTTTATTTCAAAAAATTCATTAATTTTATCTATAGAATCTAATTCATGCAAAATATTAGTGCATACATTATATATTGTTGATTCTCCATTTTTTACATTAGCCATTTTTAAATATTTATTATGAATTGTTAGCAACTTATTTATATTAATCTTTTCTATATATATTTGTAAATCTTTATTACCTATTAATGGCATAATATGATACTTATCTGGTGTTAATTCATTAATAATGCTATGAATCAATTCCTTTACCATACTGTGATTATCTATACTTAAATTAATTTGAGCAGTAACTTTTTCATCTAATCGAGAAATTTTTTGTTTATTTATTGATAAAATAGTATAATAAAAATTTGAATATCTCTTATTTATTTTAATAAAATTATACAGTGTTTTAATAGCATCAGAATAATTATTAGCAAATAGCACAATTACAAAAGCAGCATTATCTAATGTATTATAAACTTTATATTTTACATCATCTGTTTCATATAATTGATCGTTTATATCCATTGGTGGTTTTAAATAATATGAATCATTGTAATATGCTAATGTTACTAATCTATAAGCATAATTATTTTTGTTATTTTTAATAAACTGGTTATCATTAGTAGAATAAATTAAAAATGTTTGTTTAATATAATTATCTTTTGTCCCTTCATTTAAAAAAAGTTTATCAAATGTTTCATAAGCTTCTTCTTTTAGGGAAGCAAAATCAAATTGTCCTAATACTATGTCGATACAGCTATTTGATTTATTTATTTCCTCACAAGAATGTTTAATATCTTTGTGTACTTCTAATTTATAAATTTCCATACCTATCTCCATTTTTCTAAATAAAAAATGATACTTTAAGTATCATCTAATCCTTATATTTTGACATTGGTGTAACACACCGGCCTAGAGAAGTGTTTTTGTTATTATCAGGACGATAATATTGACTATCTGGCATTATGTCATTCCTAAATTTTTTTCCTGTAGGTCTAAGTAAATTGATAGATCTATCAATTGTACTAACTTTATAAAATCTTTTTCTCATATTAATAATTACTACAATATTTATTGCAGTATTCTCCTCTCTACCTTCATATTTATGATTATAGCATGCTTTAGATGTCGTGATAAAGCTTTTTCTGTTTTTAAACAAAAAATTGCATTTCACGAAATCCCATGCATGCAATATTTATATAAAACTACAAATTCGATTAAAATAGCTAAATAAATCAGTATCTAAATATCTATTTAATACTTCAAATTCTTTATAACCGATTAAATGGTCAATACTACTACTTTTATTAACATAATAATAACGTTTTTTATCACCTTCATATTCTATTTTAAGATACTCTCTATTGTTATCTTGAATAATTTTACATGAAACTATACCATATAACTCAATATATTCAAATGTCCCATCAATATTATTAAATAAACGATGTTCCCTAGTATTATCAATAAACGCAGATTTATTTTCTAATCCTACTTGTAAATATGAATTACTAAAATAGAAATCAACTTCATTATCTATAACTTTGTTGAATACAAGTCGCCTATATACCTCATAATCAAAGTATTTTACTGCACAAATACAAAGATAATTTTTAATAACTTCTGGATCATATTCTTTATCTTGATAAATCGAAAAATAATTCGAAAAATTCAATATCAATCTTTTTAATTTACTAATAGGTGGATAATAGCTTAATGTCAAGTCAAATAAATATTGTTTTATTTTTGAATCATCAAAAATATTATTAGAAAAACTTATTTCAGTCACCATATTCTCGATTGCATATTTATAATTCGGAGGAGGAATTGTAATATATTTATAAAAATAGTTTCCAAAAAATTCATTTCCTTTGGTTTTAGACATATGTTTAGCTGATGAAATTTCTTGTAAATACTGGATATTAGCAAACAACAAAATTCCAACATTTAAACCACTCTGACTAAAAAAATATTTCATTAATAACAGTGAATCAAAAAGAAAATCTTCATTACATTTATCAGCATTCGTTAAGAAAAAAAGCAAATATTTATCATATTTCATCAATATTTCATTAACATTTTTCCTAAATTTTACAATATTACTTATATAGTCATTGGAAGTTTTATCTTCAGTATAATCTATGCCTAATGTACCATAAGTGTTAATGCATTTGATTATATCACTTACTTTTTTAGAGATATTAAAAAAATAACTATACTTAAGTGGAATAATATCTTCTGATGCGCTTATTAAATTTGAAATACAATCTTTGTAAATTTTTTTTAAACTTTCATCTCTCGAAATATTGATTTCATTTTGAATTCCTTCAAATAAATTATGAAAAAACATTATTAAACAATCACCATGATCATATTTGCTTAAATTATATTCAACTACTATAGCATTCTTTTGGTTTTCTTTAATATATTCTTTAAGTTTTTGAGAAAAGAATGTTTTGCCAAAACCCTGTGATGAATCAACGACTATAATTTCTTCATGACAAAAATTTTCCTTTTTACACAAAAAATCAGCAACATATTTAAAATGTTGTTTATCACCATAATAATCTTTCAAAAATTTCTCCACTTCCACAGTATACCTCTTTTCATAGTTTTATATTAATATAACCTATTATTATGTGTTTTACATTTTTCAATAAATACTCCCTAAATTACCTATATTCATTAAATTTTCCTATTACTCTAGAAACATTCACTCTAATACTTAGTTATCTATTAATAATATACATGTTACCCTACTTTACAAATATATAATTTTATATCTTTATCACATCAATTAGATATCCAAATAAATTTAAAACAACTTCTACTATAACTGTATTGAAATAAAATCATTTGAAACATAACCAGAATACTGACGGTGTATAAAATTTTTGCTTTCAAAATATTTTTTAATATCTTTCCAGGCATTCTTATAATTTTTTGACTCTTCATTTAAAAAAAACGATCGACTTTTTCATAGCACTCATTAATATCAATGTTATTTTCTTTAGCCTTTTCTTCACTTAATACCATTTCCATCATCATCTTTATCACTTAAGTATATAACACCCAAACTGGTCTATCTATCGTTACAATACAATATTTTATTCTTCATTATTATATACTTCAACAAAAGTGTTTTTACTTCTTTTTTTATACTTCTTCATAATAAATATTTAGTAGTTTCTTGTATATTAACTATAATTGTTTTTGAATATCTTTTAATTCATTAAGAACTTATTCTTTTGTATAACCTTTATTATAAAAACAACGATAAAATCAATACAATTTTTATTTTAATATACTAAACCTTCACCTGAATACAGTTTTTCTATGAGTGACTAGATTAGATGGAATCTAAACTACAAAACTTGAATAATATATTTTAAAACATTTAATTTATATGTTTTTTAATCTTTTTTTATTTTTCATTGATTGTATTTTTAAATATATACTGCTAAATATCAATTTAGATTCTTTAAAATTAATCAAAGAATTAATTAGAGTAAAAATAGTGCAAACCACTACACTATAAATAATTGCATAAACAAAAAAATCTTTATATCCAAAGATTTCAATACGTGATATTTTTTTCTCAATAAAAATAATACAACAAAAAATTAAAATATTAATTCCCCAACGTATAAATGTTTTAAACGCACTTCTCGCTAAAATATTTTTACTTGCAAATAAGACAATGTATATTGCTCTATATAAGAGTGCTATAATTGTACCAATAATTACACCATATATACCCCAATTATATACAGCGAATATTGAAACACTTAAATTAATTATTGCCTCAATAATAGCAGAATTTTGTGTTTCTTTAAACAAACCTACAACATTAATAATATTTAAAGCTGGTGTTCTTGAACACGCTAAAAGCTTCATAAGAGTAAATAAGATTGGTAAATAAAAATCTATATAATTAATATCAGAAACACCATTCGTATATAAACGTAAAAAAGGTATAATTAAAAGTAACGTAATTGTATATAAAGAAAATGTAAAATTAAAAAAATAAACCTCATACACATCAAATATTTTTTTTAAACTTTTTTCTATTTGTATAAAAACTTTCACCAAAAATATAAGACACACTGTTTCCAACTGTTTGAACTGATGTATTAATCATGTCAAAAACCATATTATAGACAGTATATACACTCACCACTTTCAAATTAGTAGCTATCGTTAATATAAAAACATCAGTATTTGTAAGTATAAGATTAGAAATTTGATGAATTAAAACTGAATTTTTTTGTTTTATAGCTAAATAATCTGGTTTAGCTGTATATTTAACCCATTTATATGATTTTTTAAATAAATATTCATAAATAAAGACTTGAAATATCGATATAATACAATATACCATTTGAAGATGAATTATATTGCATCCAAATTTTATAAGTATAATTTTACTAATACTTGTTAATACTGATATTACAGTAGAAATATTGCTTATAATATATGATTTACCCTCTGCCATTAACAAAACACGAAATTTCCCTTGAAAATAATAATTTAAAACTCCTGGTACACCTGATAGTAAAATTACCATAAAAGCAACCAGATATGAAAACTCATTAATAAAAAGTGGATATATTAATGAGATTCCCACAACACATAAAAAATATATTTTCCCTGTTTTTTTATAATAATCACTAGTTGCAGATAATATCCTATTAATACCCTCGATATCTTTATTTGCCAAAGGTTTATATAACGCTTGAATAGAAGCGCCACCTAATCCTGCCTCTAATAAAGTAAGATAAGATAGAACTTGTCCAACTGAAGAAAGTAAACCATTTGCTGCTGATCCTAAATTTAAAATGAACAATCGAGGAATAATGATTCCCAATGTAATTGTAATAATTTGTCCTATAAACCCAAAAAAAATATTGTATAAACCTTTTTTAATTCTCACATTTATTCTCCTAACAAAATATTCATTCTAATTAATAATATTCATAAAAAATATTACATAAATCCATTTTTAATTCTATATTTTTACTTCATTCTCTTCTGTTTCAAAAATTTTCTATTTTAAATCATGTATTTCTTATTTACTTAAATTTTACGTATGATAATTAAAATAATTATCGATAATCTTTCATTATTTTAATTTATTATACTATTATTGCTAGTATGATAATCTTATATATTTATTTTAATAATATTATATCCTAACCTACTCACTATAATTTTATTAATTGTTATAATTTTATTTATACTTCCTATAATAGCTCTTCTATCATACCAACTAATGTTTTCATTATATTGCTTTACCTGAAAATAAAAAATTTGGGATTAGATGATGATATATAATATAGTTTGTTTAAGAAAATATATTATAAAAATATGTATCAGCTTTAAATTATTAATAAAATTTATCAAATTGGTTATATTTTCCAATACAATTGATTTTATAAAAACAAACTATAAAGCTTAAGATATTAAAATATATTAATTTTCTATAATTAACTTTTTTACATTACATTTAATTAATCCTCTTGCCCGATAACAAATTTATCTAATTTTAAAAATTGTTTCTGAGATTCATTAATTATATTATAAGTATCAAAACTGTAATTTATAAATAATTCATCAATATATGTATTTTCCAATTCTTTTATATTTATTATTTTATTTGGGTATTTAAATTCTTCTAATACGTGTGTCATTTTAGAACTATAAACAATAGGAAGTGTTTTCTTACCCATGCACCATCCCAATATCATAGCATGAAATCTTGTTGCAATAACAATTTCAGCAGACCCTATACAATTTAAAATACCTTCCAAATCAGTATCTGTATAGTATAAATAATGTTTTACATTTCTTTTATTTAAACGCCTTTCCATTTCCGCTACAGCATTTTCATCTCCCTCAGCCTTACAAAAAGAAAGCAAATCAATACAATATCCTTCATTCAAGTATTTTCTACATATTTTTTCTATATAATTTAAATATTTTATCTTATATTGCTTAAGATCATTACGATTAGTTAAATCAATAACCGATATAGCGACTCTCTTTTCTGTACTATTTTTTATATATTTTTTATAGTCACCTGAAAATACTACGTCTGGCGCAACTCTTACATTTTTTAAACCAGCAAATAAATCAGCTGTGTACTGTTCTCTAAAACAAATATCCTCATATGTAAAAAATAATTCTCGAAATCTATTTAAAAACATTTCATCTGTATAAGGTCCAAAGTTAGATCCAATTTGAAAATATGGTATATTTTTAATTTTACGTGATTTCATATAATTAAAATATGATTGCCAATTATCTCCACCTTGAATAAACAACGACCCACTAATACAAACACATATATTACATTTTTTAGCAATCATCTGTTCATAAACATTTATGTTACCTATTATTTTTCCAAAAGTATTGATTAATTTTGCTTGGAATTTAGCATTAGAATGTATTTTTAAATTTTTACAAATGCTTAATGCATCTTTATATTCAGGATATGTATAAAGATGAAATTCTATACCAGAATACCTATCACACAAGATTTTTATCAACAAGTCATCTCCTAAATTAAATCTTGTATATGCATAAATCATTATCTTATTGATATTATTCAACTTTTTCACCACAATAAATCCTTTCATAAATTTTTATAACTTCTTTCATATCATATAATTTAACCTTATCTAAATTTAATGTTTTCTTTTTTTGTTTTTCAGATAAAATATAGTTGTCTATATATTTTGCATACCCACTTGATCCTAGAGATAATGGGACAAATTCACACAATCCTAAATCTGCCTCTTTAGGTACTTGATCAGAAGCAAATGCTGGAATTCCCATTAATTGAGCTTCCACAAAAACAATTCCCAACCCCTCATATATAGAGGGTGATATAAAATAATCTGATGCTTTTAATAATTCTGGAATATTACTACTAGAAGATAAAAAACGAACAGTATTTTCCAAGTTTAATTTTTTCACAGTTAAACGAATTTCTTCTTCCATTTCTCCATATCCTATTATTGATAGTTTTATATTAGATCTAATTTCACGTAATTTTGATATAACCTCTAACATAAATAGCGGATTTTTTGGAGAGGAAAAGCGTCCAACAAAAATAAAATTACAGTCATTGTTATCAAATAAATATTTTTTCTGTAATTCTATTTTAGAAACTATCCTACTAGAATTAAACTTATCCATATCTATACCATTGGGAATAAAGTATTGATTTTTACTCTTTCCAAACATACGTTCACATGCAGCCCAACTACATCCAATTTTATGACTTGGTATATACTTTTCAAATAATCTCATAATCGGTTCAGCAATTCGACTTTTTAACGGAAATAGTTTTGGATTCCAATATTCTGAATACGCCGCATGAGAGTGCATACAAATAACAGATATTTGATTTTTTTTTGCAGCCAGAAGCGCTGCTAAAGCTTGATTAGTTTCATGAACATGTATAGCAGAAATATTCTTATGTTTTTTTAAAAAATGATTAATTTCTGTAAACAAAAGTTGATATTGATTTATATTTTTTTTTCTTCTTATTTTTGCATATCTATTTATTACAATGATTCCATGCTCTAATAATTTCTCTGTATAATAATCATTAGTATCATCCAATACATAAATATAAATTAAAAACTTTTAGAATCTAGTCCAGTAGCTATATTATATACAACTTTTTCCACCCCTCCATTACACAAACTGTTAACAATCATTAATACTTCTCTTTTCATATATTCCTCCGTTTTCGTCCACTTTCATCTCTCAAACACGAACATATAATCCCCTATTTACTATTACCCTAAATGAACTTTGAATACTACCATGTAAAAGAAATAATAGCACTAACATCTTTGTTTTCTTCAATTAATAATAAATTTTCTTTTCAGACTTTAATCCTTCCTATTAAACAAAAAAACTAAATGATAAAGTTTTAATTTTATGATTAAAAAATAATATTTTTCATTAGTTTTTATATTTTTAATAATTGACCATTTTAAAACTTTCTTATAATCAGTTAAATTTCTATATCCTTTGATTTTTTTTATAATTTCTTTTTTCGAGAGAAGATTACTTCTCTTAGTCTCATTACTAATACACCATGTCAAGTTATATAAAACTGTCATTGCATAGTGCTCTTCCATAAGTTTAGAAAACAAATTTTCTTTTATCAAAACATCTTTCATTAGTTTCATTTGAATACAAATATTATTATATAAATCTGTAATGTATAAATGAGTTGCAGAAGATTCGTTCATACGATAATTATATAAAGCATCACCAATTACAATTGCGTTTTGGCATCTACACAGATATTCAATATCAAATAATAAATCTTCTGCTATTTTTATATTTTTCATTCGTAAAGGTGTAGATATATTTATTATGTCATATTTAAAAATACATCTCCACAATGTTCCCATTACTGGTGCACATTGTGGAGACGTTATAGGTGATCCTACCATTGGCATTATTATTTCATTGATAATTTGATTTTTATCATATTTTCCAACTTTAATAGGTTCTTTGTGTTCCTTTTTTATTCCATCTACATAATCCGAAAACATGCATAAAGCTATATCAACATTCGATTCACTGATTGCATAATATAATTTTTCAAACATATCTAATTCACATATGTCATCACTATCAACAAAACCTATATATTTTCCTCTAGCAACATCCAAACCTATATTACGAGCTATAGATACACCTTCATTTTGTTTATGTATAACCTTTATACGCTTATCTTTTTTTGCATAATCATCACAAATTGTTCCACTCGAATCTTTAGAGCCATCATTAATCAAAATTATTTCTAGATTCTTGTAACTCTGTTGGATAAGTGATATAATGCACTCTTTTAAAAATTTTTCAGCATTATATATAGGTACTATTATTGATATTAGACTTCCTCTTTCCATTTCAAAACCTCTTCTAAATTTTATTTATAATCTTTTAATTGCATAATCTATAGATAAATTGTAAATATATAAAAAAACTCTATAACTAACTCTTTTAATCAATTACATAATATAAAAATTCTCATGATAACATTCCAAAAATAGTCACAAATTTACTATACAATATATTTTTTACAAATCAGAAATACGGTTAATAGGCATAATATCAGTAAAAACATTTTTATTTTCTTCATTTATATATATTATAATTTATATACTTATAAATTGTACTACCAATGCAATGTTTATATATTTTATCTGATTTAATTCTGAATCAATTATATTTTCAACTATTACTTTTCATATAAAAAGCAAATAATAATATTAGCAATAAAATATTTTATTAATTTTTCCATATTATATGTGGAATTATACAAGGCTAAAAATCAACATAAAAATATATATTTAACATTTTTTATCCATTCTTGCCTATTTTCTTCATAATCTTTGAAAATATCGTTTTATTTAATGTATATAAAAAATAAACTCCTTTTGTTTTTAGGGGAACTAATTTTAAGTCTACTTTTTTTAATCTATATTCTATATCATTTTTTATTTGATACAAGTCAGAATTATTTCTTTCATTATAAATTCGCGCAATTGTTTTTAATAAACAGTTGCAATATTTTGTTTCTATAATTGGAAGATGTTCAAAAAATTTTTCTTTTTCAAATTCATAAATCTTACAAGAATTATCATAAACATCAAGTACAAGTTTCAAACTAGCCTGTGTCATAATACTATTCTCTCTAATGCAATACATATACAATTGTCTATCATAAAATATTATCTTATTACAAAAAGAAACATATAAATATGTTGTTGCCATATCTTCAGCTAATTTTCCAGTAGGAAAAAGTAGTTTATCAAATAATTCCCGTTTATATAACTTGCTACATGCTGAGTGCTGTATATATCTCCCATATAAATAATTTTTACCTGCTTCATTTCCTGTTAAAAGTATTATATTTTTTGTATCTGGTATTTGCTTATTATTACCTGTTAAATTACCTTCATATATTTTTTTTTCCCTAAAAGAGACCATATCAGAATCATATTCAATGGCAATTTGAATAAGTTCTTCACATGTAGTTTCAAGAATATAATCATCTGAATCTACCAATAAAATATATTTACCTACACTATTTTTGATTCCCTCATTTCTTGCCTCAGATAAACCACCATTATTTTTATGAACAACTTTAATACGTGCATCTTTCTTTGCTAAATTATTTGCTAATTCACCTGATTTATCTGTTGATCCATCATTAACTAAAATAATTTCAATATTCTGATATGTTTGATGTATAATAGATAAAACACAACGTTCAAGATATTTTTCAACATTATATATTGGTACAATAATACTTATTAATTCATTTTTAATCATGATAACTTACCTCATTATTATTTTTTTCTCAACTTAAAAGACTTTACTGGATAGCTCAATACGTACATAAGTAAAATTTCTAAAGGAAATATTTTCAGTCTATGACGCATTGCTGTTCCAAAATTATTTGTTCCCCATGAGAAAACTAAATCTGTCATAAGCCATAGTATTATAAAAATAATAAAAACAGCTTTTTGCTCAATATTGCCAGATTTTCTTATACTCATATAATTTTTGACTATTTTATTAACAATAACCATTCTTAACGTTCCATCCAATAAAAACGCAATAAATGTACTTGTACCTCTTACATGCCATGGTAACGGGGCTAAAATAAAATAAATCAATCGTATAGGTGTCTGAATAATAACTCCTAATGTAGAGCCTGGTGTACTAATATAATCTGTCATACCAATTACACCGGAATCTCTTGTCAATGAACTAAGGCCATTAATATTACTAAATCTCCCAGTAACACTATCTAATACACCAGACCCATACAATAAAGCAAATAATAAAATAACAATAACAATCCGAAATAGTGTTATATGTAACCTTCTTGTTTTTGGGCTATAAAAAAATAATACTGCAAAATATCCAGCGAATATTGCTATCATTCCTGAATGTATCCCTGTACATATATATGAAAAAATAAATGCTATTATTAGCTTTCGGATATCATTTTCAAAAAGATATCTAATGAAATAATATAGTGATATTGCAAAAAATGCCTGTGTAGTCATCTCTCGTAAATAATCCACTGAATATATTATTTCTAAAGGCCAAATGTAAAAAATTAAACATGATATAGTTGCTACATGTCTTTTTTTTGAAAGATAAGACGATATTTTAAAAATATAACGAACTACTATTTCACTCATAATATAACTAAAAAAATAAATGTATTGTGTTTTTACACCACATATATAATAAATTATTGCTACTAATCGTTCAAAAAAATCACCCCGATTTTCTAAAGTACTTTTAGGAACTAATAATTGAAAAAAATTATTAGCATTTGTAATTATTTTGTTAGCATTTGAATGAAAAACTGCCGAATCACCACCACTCATTGGTAGATTTCCCTGTGTTGACTGATAAAATAATAAAACCATACGAAAAACAAACAATAGTAAAAAAATATATCCTATTTTGATGCCATATGATCCATCTAATTTAGATAAATTAGAAAAAAATAGACATCCTATAATTAAAAGTTCAATTGTTATGACAAATGTGTTTACTTCTCTAAGCTGTGAATAAAATACAGATAATGTATAACTAAATAATAATATAAACATAAAAAAAATCACAGATTGATTTAATACTCTTTTTTGATTCATAAATATTATTTTCTCTTCCATTTATAAAATATATTTAATACTATACATAAAAGTTCCAATGGTAAATAATAACAACATTTAACTAAAATACTATTGTTATATTTAAGTAAAAATTTATATTTTTTTAATTTAGGCTTAAGCATTTTCTTCTCAATTTTTTTTATATGTTTTTCTATTAATAATGCACAAAGATAGTGCTTAGATAAATATCCATATATATAATTTTTAATTTCTTTATTTGGATATTTACCTAATTTTATTATCCATAATTGTAATATATATAAAATATCATCTATAGATTTCATATCAGCAGTTCCAGTAATTGAATTGTTTCTATTCTTAAGATATACATAAAAAGCCATATTTACAGCTGAATATGAATCAGCCTTTAAAAAAACATTTAAAAGCCAGTCAATATCCTCAGCTTTAATTCCTTCTATAAAAAAATATTATTATCAATTAATAATTTTCTACGTGTAACTGTCACCCATGCTGCACCAGGAAATAAATTATTTTGAAATAAATATTTTAAAACATCATATTTTTCAGAAGTCTCCATTTTTTTTTCATCATAATTTCTATTACAAATTATATCTTCATTACTAATACATGAATGATCAACATTATTATATATAAGAACATCAACCCTTGAATGTAAACTTATTATTTTTTCATATATTTTAGTAAGCGCAGCACTAGAATTCCAATAATCATCACTATCAACAAATATAAGATAATCTCCAATTGCTTTTTTCATTCCTTCATTACGTGCACTACTTAATCCACCATTTTGCTTGTGAATAACTTTAATTCTACTATCCTTCATTTTGTATTCATCACAAATTTTTGGACAATTATCTGGTGATCCATCATCAACTAATATTACTTCAAAATTTTTATATTCTTGTTTCAAAATGCTATTTACACATTTTTTTAAGTATTTTTCCACATTATATATAGGAATAATTATACTAAAATAAATTATACTATCATCCATTATTTTTATCCTTCTTCTTTCAAAAATATTTTTTCTAAAAATTTTATTTAACCAAACAGTAAACATCCAATTTTATTTTTTATATTAAAAATATAAAATATTTAACAATATTTTTATAATTTCTTTTAAATATGTCATTTAGAAATAATATATGAAATTATCATTAAAAAAATATATACTTCTAAAGAACATCTATACTTAGCACATAAAAAAAACACTTTCCAGTGTATTGGAAAATATTTTAATTCCAAATGCTTTATTGAATTTTTATATCTTTTATTTTTGACTATATAATTTATCTTTTTTAATCTGTTAATAAAATTATCATTAGATGACATCTCATTTAATCCTAAACCTATGATTCCTATACTGATCCTATTATTTAATGCAGTTATATATTCATCCGGTAAAAAATTATCCTTGATGTATCTTTCCATAAAATCATAAAGATTCTGCCAATTATCATAAAGTCTATCATTGTAATTTGAAGTAACACTAATACTATTATTTTTACGATAATGATAATAATGTTTATCAATATATACAACTTTATTTACATATTTAAATAAATCCAAATTAAACAATCCGTCCTCATATGATCCTATTTTTCTAATATCAACAAAATCTATTTTATTTTTCTTTATGATTGATGATTTATAAATTTTTCCCCATACTGGACATAACGCATCTGCACTTTCAATATTTGAAAGTTCTTTACCAATTAATCCCACAAATCTTCGATGTAAATTTCTAACTTTATTTCCTTTAAAAACTATTTCATTTTCATTAAATATTTTTTTAGGTAAAGACTTATTTTCAAATTCTCTTATATATGACCACATTACTACATCTGCTTCATTTTTAGCAACAACTTTCATTACTTCTTCACAAGTCTCTAAATCTATCCAGTCATCTGAATCCACAAACATCGTATAATCTCCAGTTATAATTTCCAGCCCCTTATTTCTTGCAATAGATACACCTTCATTAACAGTATTAATAACTTTGATACGTTTATCATTCTTTTGAAATTCTTTTAATATTGTTTCACTACCATCAGTTGAACCATTATTGATACAAATAATTTCTATATTTCTGTATGTTTGATTTATAACAGAATCTAAACACTGTGTTAAATATTTTTCAACATTATACACTGGTATGATTATCGAAATTAATGGTTCACTCATAATCCCAATCCTTTCATAGTCTCTTTTACTACTTTCCTTTTATCAAATATTTTTTCTATATGCTTTCTGGAATTTAATGCCATATTAACTTTCTTTTCATGATCTAACTCAATAAACATTTTTATTTTTTCATACAGATCTTCTTTATCTCTTACCTTTACTAAATATCCATTATTATCAATGGCCTCTTTACAGCATGAATATTACTGGTAATCAATGGTCTCCCCATTGATCCTGCTTCTAGTAGTGTGTTTGCCATGCCTTCATGGTATGAAGGCAATATAAAACAATGACATTGTTTTATGAATTTTTTTACATCGCTTTGATATCCATAATAATTGATTATGTTACTGTTTACATATTCTTCAATTTTATTTTTATAATCATCTTCCATGGGACCAACTATATCAAACTCTATATTGGCATACTCTTTCTTTATCTTTTTTGCTGCATAAAGAAGTTCATCGATTCCTTTTTCTTTCATGATCCTTCCAATAAACAGGAATCTGATATGTTTATTTTCATCTGGATATTCTGCATACTGATATTCTTCTGTATTTACTCCGGCTCCATTAAGAAGACATGTTTTATCTTTTTCTATGATCCTGTTTTCAATGAAGATATCTCTGTTTTCGATATTTTCAAAGAAAACAGTTTTTTACTTTTTTTAACGCTTTTTTGTACATAAAATGATAATCTTTTTCAACAGATTATCATTTTGAAACGCTGTTCCTAACCCTGTAATATTTACAGCATATTCTACTTTCTTTATCCGCGCAGTAAAACTGCCATAGATATTTGGTTTGATCGTATAGGTTATTACCTGATCTGGTTTCACCTGATCAAAGATCTTTCGATATTTATTTAACAGCTTTAGATCAGTTACGGGATTGATCCCTCGTCTGTCTACTGATGTATCAATAAAATGACACCCCATTTTAATCAAAGGTTCTACCATTTTTCCATATGGCAGTGATATATATACTTCGTTGGTTTTTATCAGTTTTGCAATCAGTTCTTTTCTAAACTTATACAAACCTATATCGTTATTAGCTAAAATCAGGATTCTTCTCATTTCCTCACCATCCTTGCTGGAGCACCCACATATGTACCGCAATTACTGATATCATCGATGACCACTGCTCCGGCCCCGATTATACAGTCATCAGTAATACTTACATTATTTATTACTGATGTTCCTGTTCCTACCCAGGCATTTTTTCCTATTCTTACTGTACCTGCGATATGTACTCCCGGTGAAATATGTACGTAATCTTTAATAATACAGTCATGATCTACTGATGAAGCTGTATTGATGATACATCCTTTTCCAATCATAGTATCTGCGTTTATTACTGCATTAGCCATTACCACTGTTCCCTCTTTGATTAAAACAGTTTTATCAACTATTGCATTAGGATGTATAAGCACTGGTTGAATGATATCTTTATCTGATAAGATTTGGGTGATTCTTTTTCGGATTTTATTATTTCCTATCGCTACAAAGAAATCATAATCATCAATAAATTTATCAATATCACTGCATGTACCAATTACCTTATATTTACCATTACTTTTCTTTGATCTATCATCATCTAAAAAGGCTATCTCTTTGTATCCATTTAATTCTGCAATATCTGCGACAACCTTTCCATGTCCGCTTGCTCCAATAATTATTAATCTCTCATTCATTGATATTACCCATGAATTCTTCCATTGTTGCCGACGTTGTAGAAGAAATCCCTTCCTGTTTGATAAATGCTTTATGTACTGTTCCTATCAAAATCTTCACATCTGTTATAAATGTAATATGATCTACATATTCAACATCCAGTCTAAACTTCTCTGTCCATGTAATATTGTTTCTCCCATGTACCTGAGCATATCCTGATAATCCCGGTCTTACTTCATGTCTTCGATGCTGTTCATCATTATATCTTGGCAGATATCTTACTAATAATGGCCGTGGCCCAATTATTGACATATCGCCTTTTAAGATATTTAAAGCTTCCGGTAACTCATCAAGACTTGTCGCTCTTAATAATTTTCCAAATTTTGTTAGTCGCATTTCATCTGGCAGTAAATTACCCTTTTCATCTCTTTCATCTGTCATCGTTCTGAATTTATACAGATTGAATATCTTTTCATCTTTACCTGGTCTTTCCTGCTTAAACAGTACCGGACTGCCTAATTTGATCCTTACTAACAGTGCAATGATCAGATACAGCCAGCTAAATACGATCAGCGCCAGTAAAGAACAGATGATATCTATCGGTCTTTTTAAATACTTTTCATATGGTCCATATGCTTTATGCCTGTTTTCCATCATTTCCACAATCCTTTTATGATGTTGCAGATTCTTTCCAGATCTTCATCATTCATCTTTGTATCACTTGGTAAACATACTCCATTATTAAACAGCTTTTCTGATGTCTGATCGTTATCTATATAATCATAATTTTTGAATACCGGCTGTAGATGCATCGGTTTCCATACCGGTCTTGATTCGATATCGTTTTCTTCCAACGCTACCATTATATCTATTGGTCTTACTTTACAGTTTTCATCTATCTGGATTGTTGACAGCCAGCAGTTGGAATATGATCCATACTTGTCTCTTGGCATCATCGTTAGCCCTTCCAGACTCCCTATCTCTTTTTGATAGTATTCATAGATATATCTTTTCTTAGCTATCCTTTGATCCAGTACCTTTAACTGCCCTCTCCCAATTCCAGCTACGATATTGCTCATACGATAGTTATAACCTATTTCCTTATGCTCATAATGTCTTGCCTGTTCTCTTGCCTGCGTTGACCAGAATAATACTTTCTTTGCTTTTTTTGCAGCATCATCAGTGTTGAATAACAACATCCCACCTCCTGATGAGGTAATGATCTTGTTTCCATTAAATGAAATGATGCCATAATCACCAAAAGTTCCTGTATACTGACCATTTACTGTTGTTCCTAATGATTCAGCAGCATCTTCGATCAAAGGTACACCATATTCATCACAGATTTCTTTGATTTCTTTAATATTAGCTGCTAATCCATAAAGATGAACGACAATAACAGCTTTAGGCAGATTATCTTTATACTTTTCAAAAGCTTTCTTTAAAGCCGTTAACGACATATTCCATGACTCATCACTGTCAATAAATACCGGTACAGCTTTTTCATAAGTAATTGGATTAGCTGAAGCACTGAAAGTTAAAGTCTGACAAAAAACAAGATCACCCTGTTTAATACCAATACTTTTTAAAGCCATATGGATAGCAGCAGTACCGCAGGATAAAGCAACTGCAGCTTTAGCACCAAGCTTATCTATCATTTCATTTTCAAATTCATTAACATTTTTACCAAGAGGAGCGATCCAGTTGGTATCAAATGCTTCTTTAATATACTTCTGTTCATAACCTTCATCACTCATATGTGGTGATGCTAAAAATATATGTGACATATTTGTCCCCTCCATAACAAAAAACTGCATTATGCAGTTACTTACTCTAATTTACAAAAAAGAACATAGTCTCCCCTTACCCCAAGAAAGACGTATGTTCAAAATAATGGCTGGGGGCGGTAAACCATTCTCCCCAGCTTAATTCTTGCTTGTTATTTTCAATCCAGCTTTTATCTTTCGATTCATAAAAGATAAATTTAGGTATGCTACCTGATTATATTTATCAACTTTAACAATGTTTTTTTCAAAATGCTTTAATGGGCCATGATAGACTTTTGCTTTACCATCTTGTAAAAATGCTTGGGACATTTTTACAACATAAGATTCATCTAATAAATAATTAAACATTTCAATTTCTTCTTTTTTTAAAGCTGAAGTATCCAAATACACTAATTGTTTGATCAAACCATCTTTTTCATTATCCAAATTCATTAAAAATGTGTTAAATTCAGTTTGATTCATTAATGTTTTGACAAAAATATAATTAGTAAACATAGGTTTTATATCGTAGTCTTTAGTAACCCTACGATAATATTGATATTGAGGTATAAATGCTTCGATACTATCCTTCTTATTTAAATTCTTAATAAGCTGATTAGACCGATTTGATAAAACAAATAACACATACCAGTTCATGATTTACTAACAACTTCTAAAGGAACTGTTATTCTGTTGAAAAAATCACTCTTTAAAATTGCTAATCGCTTATGACGATCAATCTTAATAACTTTATTTTCTAAGTTAACTAATGGTCCTTTTTCAACAATAAGTTTAGAATTAACTATGTTTCCTATTGAATGTCTTATTATGTCTTTATTATCAAACAGTTTTTCCATTAGAACCTGTTCTTCTGTTTTTAAAACATAAACATCTTCTAGCTCCAACAACTGGGCAAAACCATCAATTGATTTAAAAAACTCTTTAAATCTTTCATTAAATTCTAATTGATTCATTTCGCTTTTAATAAAAACATAATCAGGATATAAATCTTTAATAATATAATCTTTCTTTCCTTTAATGTTGTACCATCTTTCCATTTTAGGAATGAAAGCTTTTATCCTATCTTGTTGATTAAAAAAGTTAACTAGTTTAGGGCCTCGTTCTAGTTTTACATGGACTACATACCAATACATCATTAACCTCATTTCTTTTGTTTTCACAGAACTATCAATTCTGCGAAATTACTGGAGCAGAAATCTTATTTATTTGATCCATTTTAAATTCAAGTGAAGAATGAACATATAATTGTAAAGTAGTAGAAACATTTGAATGTCCTAGCATTTCACTTAATGACTTTAGATCCACCTCCTGCATCACACAACGGGTTGCATAAGTATGTCGTAATGAATGAAAATTAGTTTGGAAATTATGATCTTGACATAATCTTTGAAATTGATTTTGAATTGTTCGAGGATCGGGAATTTTTTCTCCATTAGTCAATAAGTAAAATGATTTATTAGATATTGTTGAATTATGGTAATAGTTATAAAGATATTCTTTTAAAAAAGATGGGATGGGTACTATTCTTTTAGAAGTATGAGTTTTAGGCTCTAAAATCATTAAAAGTGTTTTAGAATCAGTAGTTTCTTTATTTTTTAGTCTTTCAACCGTTTTATTAACGGCAATAATTCCATTATTTAAATCGATATCATGCCACGTTAAAGCACAAATTTCGCCAATTCTAAGACCACTATACAAAGCAATTAAAATAGCTATTGATATTGGTTCATAATGTGTGAAACAATATCTTTCTAATAATCCTTTTTGATCTTCATTTAAAACCTTAAAATTTACTTTTGTGCGATTTAATCTAATAAAACTAAAATTAATGGTTTTAATACTATATTTCTTTTCTGCATACTCTAAAATAGCTTTCATAACATAACGAATTGCATGGAGAGTACTATTTGAATATTTTTCAATCTCAATTAAACTTTTAAAAAAAGATATAATGATTTCATCAGTGATTTGTTCTAATGTATAATTATCGAAAAAAGGTACTACATGTTTTAAAATAACTGTTTCATACTTAACATATGATGAATATTTTACGGACATCTTTTTTAATTCAAGCCATTCTCTAGCTACTAAAAGAAATTTTTTTGTTTTGCTGCATATTTCATTTCTCCTTTATGAAAATAAATTTTGTTGTAAACTATTCAAAGAATAAAAAAGTCAAGAGTGATAGTTTACTTAATAACGATTTGTCAGATAAACAATTTTTTTGTTGATTTTGTAGGTATTTATGCTATAATAAAGTCGCAGATTGATAGTTCTGTGAAAAAAGATAAAACTTTGTAAAAAAAAGAGCCGTAAACTCAATAAAATTAATTGAGTTTATGGCTTTTTGATTATCACTTTATTTATATGTTCCCGTTATTTCCAAAACATTACCATCAGGATCTTTAATTGTGAAATACCAATATGGCATATGTACATTTACATAACATATTTTTGAAAGTTCACCTATTTTTAACGTCTTTAATCTTTGATATTCGCTTTTTAAATCATCTACTTCAAAATTAAATACTACAAGATCATTATATCTTCTCTCCTCTTGATCTAAAAGCTCTAAATATGCTTGATTAAATTTATCACTATCTAAATTATTTTTTACAAGATCAATATCATATTGTTTATTGTAAAGCGATAAATAATTACCACAATCAAAAGTAATCCAACGATCATCATTACAATATAAAGGTTCCTGATTCAATAAACTTTTATAAAAGGCCAAAGATTTTTCGATATCCTTAACACATATATAAGTTGTACCTAGACGCATTTACTTTTTCTCCTTTTTCTTTTTATTCAACTTTAAAACAATATTTCTCTGTTTTGCCATTTCATTAAAACAATCAACACATTTAGCTGCTTTTATTTTAAGAGAATCACTCTCTAAAATCACTTCATCGATCTGTTCCATAACTATTTGTAAATCCTTTAAGTCAAGCAAATTCACAGCTAAACAATAAAACGTCTTTTTTCTTCCATCATTATAATTATCTAATAAATACTTTAAAATATTAGCTTTTTGCTTTAACCTTGCAATAAAAACAGTTTCCCCTAGTTCACTTAATTGCTCAAAATCTTTATATCGATTTCTAATTGTAATAAACGAATCATATTCATCTCTACCCTCATATTCATAACATGGAAACTCATGACACTGATTACAAAACTCTAATTTTCCATGTTCAATTGCACATCTTTTTAAACGACAACTCTGATTTTCATTCCCACAGCCAGGACAATATCTACCTAGATACATTACACATAAATTACACGCTAAACCACATAAAGAAAATTCATGATTTTTTCTATGATAATCTTTCATTATTATACTCCATCATTAATTCTATCGTTTTAATATTTTCTATTTATTATAATTTTAAATAAAAATCTATAGCTGGTTGATTTTTGATAAACAGTTAAAATAACTATCAGCATCTCTTTTCTGGTAAATAATCAACTGCTTTTCAATATCTTTAAAACGATAAACTAATCTCATAATATCTAAAATTTTAATCTCTATTATTTTCCTTAACCTTAAATAAAACCATTTCTTTAATCAAATCAACTGGCAATTCTTTATCAATTGGAAATTGAACTGTATTTTTCATATTTGTCTTATAGTCTTTCAACTGCTCTTTAAAATATTCAAGTGTTGTTAAAGAAGTATAAAAACCAATATGTTTTTTACATGCTGCATACTGCACTAAAAAACCATTTAAATTATATGTTGGTACTCCCCATGATATCTTTTCATTAGCATCAGGAGCATTTTGTTTAATGATCATTCTTAAACAATCTAATTTCTTTTTAATATCATTATTAAATTTACTATTATAGTCATCTACTGTTTTAATCAATGTTATTACCTCTTATGATCATTGATGTAAAAAATCTTTCTTGAAACTCTGTTAAAGCTCTAATCTGTTCATCACTATAAGTTGTATCATTAGGCACAACGATCAATTTATCGTCATCATCATTAGTTCGTTTTATTATTGCAATTACTTTACCCCAAAATTTCTCTACTGGTTCAAATACACCTAATAAATATGCATCTAACTCTTCACCATCACCACTAAGTGTATCTGGTATATATCCATAATTAAGTAAGTACATAAATCCATATTTTGGATGTCTTGACCCTAACTTACGATCAATTATTACTTCTACTTCCTTATTTAAATAATCTGCTGATTCAACTCTCGCCATTTTTATCCTCCTTAATCTAATTATACATATAATTCTATTATTAAAAAAGATGCTTTCGCATCTATTTAACAGGAATAACTGATCCATCACTATATGTACTAGTAATATAGTTCTTAATTTTATCAGATTGTAAAACTTCGATCAAAGCTTTGATCTTTTCATCATTTTCATGTCCTTTTTGACAAGCTACAATATTGACATATGGATTATCTTCATCTGCTGATTCTAAAAGCACCGCATCTTTAGTTGGATTTAAACCAGCATCAATAGCATAGTTACCATTAATAGCAATTAAAGCACCTTCATTATTTTCATAAGCATTTGTTAAAATTTCTGGTTTAATTTCTTTAAACTCTAAATTTAATGGATTAGATTTAATATCTTCAATTGTAGCATCTTGAACCTTTACATCATCATCTAATTCAATTACACCAGCTTTATCCAAGATTGCAAGAATTCGTCCATGATCTGCAACAGAATTTGAGATAACAATAACATCATTTTCTTTTAATTCACTAATATCCTTGATTTGTTTTGAATAAAAACCAAATGGTTCAATATGAACACCACCAACATTTACCAAATCATAACCATTATCTTTAACATCTTTTTCAAAAAATGGAACATGCTGGAAAAAGTTAGCATCAACATCTCCATTATTCAATGAGCGATTAAAAATATAATAATCATCTAAGATCTCGATTTTTAAATCAATATCATATTCATCTTTTAAAATCGATTTAGCTTCTTCTAAGATATCTCCATGTGGTTTTGAAGTTGCTGCCACCGTCAATGTTTTTTCATCACTTTCACTACTATTACCACATGCTGTTAACCCAACTACTAATAATAAACAAATAATTCCTACAAATAACTTTTTCATCTTTCTTACCTACCTTTTATCTATTTTTCTAACATAGTAATCTCCAATAAACTGGATAATAAACACAATAATTAAAATTAAAATCGTTGCTGTATACATGACATAATTATTACTTCTAACCATCCCATACAAATATGCTAAATTTCCAAGTCCTCCTGCCCCAATAGCACCTGCCATTGCAGTATAACCAACTAATGAAATTCCCATGACTGTAATCGATGAAATCAAAGCTGGTTTTGCTTCAGGAATCAATACTTTAATAATAATTTGCCAATTGCTAGCACCCATGGCCTTACTTGCTTCAATAGTACCACTATCAACTTCATTTAATGCAATCATTACCATTCTTCCATAAAATGGCGCACTTGATAAAATTAATGATGGTAATGCTGCTTTAGCTCCGATCATCGATCCCACTAATGCTGTTGTTAACGGTATTATTAAAATCAATAAAATAATATATGGTACTGCCCGTAAAACATTAACAATGAAATTTAAGATTTTATTAACGACAAGATTAGGATATAAGCCATCTTCCTGCGTTAAATATATTAAAATTCCTAAAACCATTCCAATAATTACTGCAAATATCAATGAAACAAAGGTCATAAAAAGTGTTTCCTGTAAAGCATTGATCATAACATCAAGATTGATATTTTCTAAAATAGCACTCACCTACATCACCTCCGCTTTAGCTAAATATTTTTCAAATAAGCTGATTACTTCTTGATAATCCCCGATTACTTGTAAAATCATGATTCCAAAAGAACTATCGATCGTATTACTTAAATTTGCTTCAATTACATTAAGATCAGCCTCACACTCTCTAATAACTCTTGTTAAAATTGGTAAACGACTAACATTTTCATCAAAAACAACTTTAATCAATTGCCCTTGTGGATATATCTGTTTCAAAACATTCTCATCAAATTCATTATGACTTTTTACCTCTTGAATAAAACTTTTAGTAACCGCATGTTTAGGAGCAGTAAAAATCTCTTTGACCTTTCCTTTTTCAACGATCTTTCCTTCAGACATTACAGCTACATGATTACAGATTTTTTGAACAACTTCCATTTGATGCGTAATTAAGATAATCGTAATATTTAATTTACGATTTATTTCTAATAACAAATCTAAGATCGACTTTGTAGTATCAGGATCTAAAGCACTAGTTGCTTCATCACATAAAAGTATTTTTGGATCATTAGCCAACGCTCGAGCAATTGCCACTCTTTGCTTTTGACCACCTGACAACTCACTTGGATAAGCATTTTCTCTGCCCGTTAATCCCACCAGTTTTACTAATTCCTGAACCTTTTTATGACGTAGCTGCTTATCTTTATTGCCTGCAATTTCTAGAGCCAATTCAATATTCTGACTAACAGTTCTTGACCATAACAAGTTGAAGTGTTGAAATATCATTCCTATTTTAGTTCGTAATTTTCTAAGTCCACTTTGAGATAAACTACCTAAATCTTGATTATCAATAAAAATCTTTCCCTTATCCTGAACTTCTAACTGATTGATCAAGCGCACTAAAGTTGATTTACCTGCACCGCTATAACCAATTATTCCATAAATATCTCCATCATTAATCTTTAATGATACATCATCAACTGCTACTACTTCATGATCTTTTAATCGATATTTCTTACTAACCTGCTTAATTTCAATCATAAAATCCTCCTTTAAAATATAAAAACCCGCCCTTACAAAGGACGAGTTATAACCCGTGTTACCACCTTAATTCATTATTATCTCACGATAATAACCTCTTCAAGTACTATCATACTCTAGTGCTTTAACGGGCACACCCGTCATAGACTAAATATCGCCTATAAGACTCCAAGACCATCTTCATCTACTCTCACCTATCCTTTTCCACCAGCCAAGGACTCTCTATCAAGCTTAAATAAACTACTCTTCTTTTCACTGTCGTTATAATCATATTAACTAACTATGTTTTAAATGTCAAGTCTATTTTTAATATGTTCATTAATTATAGATTTTTTTTAATTTTTT
>BAHP02000119.1 GCA_000508865.1 Clostridiales bacterium VE202-01 | reverse complement strand
CTGTCTGCCCTCATTGCGGTGCCACTCATGAATACCTTTCTTTTAATAATGGTCAAAAGAAATCTCAAATTAAATGTAAAGTATGCGAAAAGACCTTCTCTACTGAAAAATCCTATTCTCAGCAGGTTGTTAGAAAATGTCCTTTCTGTGGTAAAAAACTGACTCTTATCAAATCCAGAAGCAGTTTTGACATTTATAAATGCATGAGTCCCAAATGTTCACACTATAGAGCTGAACTGAAAAAGCTTTCCAAAGAGGACAGGAAGAATTACAAACAGACTCCTTCTGCTTTCTCTCTTCATTACATCACTCGTGTTTTCAATGCTTCTTTAGACAGACTGGAAAGCATTCAGCTTAAAATTGAGCCCTCAAAGATCGATTTGACACGCATACGCAATTCTAAGCATGTTTTAGGGCTTGCCCTGACTTATTATGTCAATTACGGCCTTTCATTGAGAAAAACTGCTCTTATTCTCCATGAAGTCCATGATATCAAGATATCTCATCAGACAATTGCCAATTATGCCCAGGCTGCAAGTCATCTTCTTTTTCCCTGGATGGATAGCTTTAAGCATGACCTCAATCCTTATCAATGCGGTGATGAAACTTATGTGAAAGTTTTAGGCAAAAAAGCCTATGTTTTCTTCATGTGTGATGTCAGAAAGAAAATCATCACTTCATATA
>BAHP02000120.1 GCA_000508865.1 Clostridiales bacterium VE202-01 | reverse complement strand
AGCCCAATCTAACCAGCCAAATTCCTGGGCATGTACTCGATAATAAATATCATAGTAATTAGCCATTTGACCAATTAACTTTATTTCAATAGCTTCTAATCTTTTTGATTGTCCACTTGTTCCTGATATTGCTCCATTACTTTGCCAGCTCTGCCAGCCGATATCTTGAATATGACTTCGATATTGTACACTTCCTGTGTATTCTGTATCATTAATAATATTTATTCTAATTGCTTCCAATCTCTTTGACTGATTCGTTGTACCTGATAATTCTCCATCTTTTTTACTATTTTGCCAACCAAGATTTTGAACATGAGTTTGATATACTATCGATAATTTATCTCCATCTTTAATTGCATATACTGATAAATTATAATTATTGATTACTAAACCTGCTATTAATATTATCCCAATGAATTTTTTTATAATTTTCATTTTAACTCTCTCCCCTATATAAATTATAATCTAAGATAAATTATTTTCTCTTTTAATCTGATCTATTAACCTTTTCATATGTGCTTCAAACATTACATACATTCCAATATATATCATTTCTGCAATTAATGTAAAAGAAATCATAATAACAACTATTGAAGCTAGTGGCCCATACACATTTGTATAATCAGCTATACTAAAGTAAAATTCTAATCCTGATAAAAGAATCAATAATAACAAACTTGCACACGCAGCTCCTTCAATAACATCCAAAATATGGACACGGACATCAGGAATAATTTTATACAACAAGAACAAAATAATAAAAAACATAAAAAATAAATACAAATCTTCAAAAATAAAAATTTTACTCAAATCAACAAATGAGTTGATTACTGGTATAAATGTCAACAAAGAAATAATTAATAATAATAAAACAAATACTGCGATTGTTTTTAACAACATAATAACTTGTTCAACTATAAAATTTCTTTGATGGTCTGATGGAAATAAATTTTTTGAAATTCCATAAAGTTGATTGATTCCTCTACTAACTACAAATAATGAGATGCAAAGCACGATCATCGATGAAAAAGTAATATTATTTGATTTTAAAGATGATATTATTATGTCTGAAAACTCTGGCGTTAAATAATTTTCCAACATTTTTTCAAATGCTGTTAAATCAATGTTTAGTATCGATGCCAGAAAAGCACATAAAGAACAAATTGGAATAATAGACATTATTAAATAATATGCAAAGCATATTCCCGCATTTTTATTTACTTTATAGCGATAATCTAAAATGCGATTATTTATTTTATTATAAATTTTTATTATTAGCTCTTTCATAAAATATTCTCCCTGATAACCTTTAATTAAAGTATATCTTAGAAATAATAAAATGCAAATACTCAAAATTAAATTTCCTGGGTAATAACTATCTTTTTTATGTAAATATTTTATAATATGAACATGGAAAAATTATACTCAACAGGTGAATTTGCTAAAATAGCTGGTGTCACCATAAGAACAATTAGATATTATGACAAAATTGGCTTATTAAAACCAACGATGATCCTTGAAAATGGTTATCGGCGTTATTGTAATAATGACCTTATTACACTTCAAAAAATACTTTCATTAAAAGAATTAGGCTTTTCTTTAGAAGAAATCTATCCTTTAATACAAGATGATGATAAAGATAGTTTTAAAAAATCAATTCAATTACAAACTACTCTCATTGATCAAAAAATACAAAAACTTTCTAATTTGAAAGAATCGTTAAAAAACAACTGAAAAACTGCTAAATAAAAATAATATTGCATGGGATAAAATTATTGAATTAATTAAATTGTCCTCAATTAATCAAAATATCATCAATCATTATATTAATGCTAAAAATCTTGAAACTAGAATCAAACTACATGATCAATTTTCAATTAATAAACAAGGCTGGTTTCCCTGGCTATTTGAACAAATTGATTTTTCAACTGTTTACCGCTTATTAGAAATTGGATGTGGTAATGGAAAACTATGGGATTATAATACTTATAATTTGCGTAATCGAGAAATCTTTTTATCTGATAATTCAACAGGAATGATCGAAGAAGCTAAACAACGTCTTGGAAATGATTACAATTATCTAGTTGTTGATTGTCATAATATTCCTTTTAAGAACAACTATTTTGATACGATCATTGCTAATCATACATTATTTTATTTAAAAGATCTTAAACAAAGTTTAAATGAAGTAACAAGGGTTTTAAAAAAGGCAGGTACTTTTTATTGTAGTACTTATAGTAAAAAACATATGCAGGAAATTAGTTTTATTGTTAAAAACTTTGATAATCGAATATGTTTATCTGCTGATTCTTTACCGGAGCGCTTTGGGTTAGAAAATGGACAAAAAATATTATCTAAATATTTTAGTTTTATAGAATTAAAAAAATATAATGATTATTTATTTATCACTGAAGCCCAGCCTTTAATAGATTATATTCTTAGTTGTCATGGTAATCAAAATGAGTTTCTTGGTAATCGTTTAAAAGAATTTAAAATTTATATAGAAGATTTAATAAAGAAAACAAATGGCATTAGGATTACTAAAGATTCTGGATTATTTATTTGCACAAAATAAAAACTAGAAATTATTACTTCTAGTTTTATTTTTGTCTTATTTAATTATTTTACTTTTCCAGCATACATTTTTTCAAAATAATTTTGATATTCACCTGAAAGAATATTTTGCCACCATTCTTTATTATCTAAATACCATTGAATAGTCTGTTGAATTCCAGTATCAAAATTATATTTAGGCTTCCATCCAAGCTCTGTTTCTAATTTAGTTGGATCAATAGCATATCTACGATCATGACCTTTACGATCTTCAACAAATTTAATTAATGTTTCTGGTTTATCTAAAGCTTTTAAAATTGTTTTAACGACTTCTAAATTTGTTCTTTCATTATGTCCACCAACATTGTAGACTTCACCAACACGACCATTTCTAATAATTAAATCAATTGCTACACAATGATCATATACATGTAACCAGTCACGCACATTATCACCTTTACCATATACTGGTAATTCTTCGTCAGCTAAAGCTCTTGAAATCATTAATGGAATAAGCTTTTCTGGGAAATGATAAGGACCATAGTTATTAGAACATCTAGAAATAGTCACTGGTAAACCATAAGTACGATGATATGCTAAAACAAATAAATCTGCAGAAGCTTTTGAAGAACTATATGGACTAGATGTATGTAGTGGTGTTGTTTCTGTAAAGAATAAATCTGGTCGATCTAAAGGTAAATCTCCATATACTTCATCAGTAGATACTTGATGATATCTTTTTACACCAAATTCTTTAGCTGCATCTAATAAAGTAGTTGTCCCCATAACATTTGTTTTAACAAAGATTTCAGGATCAGTGATACTTCTATCTACATGAGATTCTGCTGCAAAATTAACAACAATATCAAATTTTTCATCTGCAAATAATTTGAAGATAAATTCACGATCTGCAATATCACCTTTTACAAATTTATAATTTGGTTTCCCTTCAACTGGTTTACAAGTTTCCAAGTTTCCAGCATATGTTAATAAATCTAAATTGACGATCATATCTTCAGGATGATTTTCAACCATATAATGAACAAAGTTTCCACCAATAAATCCTGCTCCACCTGTTACTAATATTTTCATTTAATTATTCTCCTTTGTATACAAATTGATTATTTGATTCTTCTAGTGTCGGACCAGTCATATCTTTTTCACTCAAAACTGGTTCAATTCCATTTAATAATTCTCCCCAATTAACATTGGCTGTAGGGTCATCATAACGCATTCCACCCTCTGATTCTTTATTATAAACATTATCTACTTTATATCTAAATTCAACGTTTTCTGTCAAAGTTAAGAATCCATGTGCAAATCCTTGGGGAATAAAAAATTGTCGATGATTCTCTTCGCTTAATTCTACAGATACCCATTTTCCATAAGTTGGACTACCTTTACGAATATCTACCGCAACATCAATAACTTTTCCCTTAGTACAAGAAACCAATTTTGATTGAGCATAAGGGGGATTTTGCCAATGTAAACCTCTTAAAGTACCTTTTTGAGCACTAAAAGACATATTATCTTGGACAAAATCAACATCAATTCCTAATTGTTGATATTTTGGTTTAGAATAAGTTTCTGTAAAGTATCCACGATGATCACCAAATACATCAGTCTCAATAATAATTACACCAGGTATTTTAGTTTCAATTTTTTTCATTATCATTACTCCTTATTGATCTATAAACTTACCATCTAATACATCTTTTAAATATTTACCATATTGATTTTTCTTATATAACTCATAAGATGTATTTAATTGGTCTTTAGAAATCCAGCCATTATTATAAGCTATTTCTTCTAAACATGCAATTTTACGATTTTGATGAGTTTCTACAGTTTTAACAAAATTAGTTGCATCAACTAAGCTTTCATGTGTTCCAGTATCTAACCATGTAAAACCTTGCCCTAATAATGTTACATCTAAAGTTCCATTATCTAAATAAATTTTATTTAAATCTGTGATTTCTAATTCACCACGAGCACTTGGTTTAATACTTTTTGCATACTCAACAACATTTTTATCATAAAAATATAAACCAGTTACAGCATAATTTGATTTAGGATTAGCTGGTTTTTCTTCTAAAGAAACTGCTTTTCCATTTTCATCAAACTCAACGACACCAAATCTTTCTGGATCATCTACATAATATCCAAATACAGTTGCGCCACTATATTTATTAGCTGCAGCTCTTAAGCGTTTTCCTAAACCATGACCATGGAAAATATTATCACCTAACACCATGGCACATGCTTCACCATCAATAAATTCTTCACCAATAATAAATGCTTGTGCTAAACCATCAGGAGAAGGTTGAACTTTATATTGAAGTGAAATTCCAAACTGACTACCATCACCTAATAATTCTTCAAATCTTGGCGTATCATCAGGCGTTGAAATAATTAAAATTTCTTTAATTCCTGCTTCCATTAATATACTTAAAGGATAATAAATCATTGGTTTGTCATAAATAGGTAATAATTGTTTACTTGTTACTTGTGTAAGAGGATATAGTCTTGTTCCAGATCCTCCAGCTAATACAATGCCTTTCATTTTTAAGCCTCCTTATTTTCATATTAATATTAAACCCTTACGTTACGTTATGGTCAAGTAAAATATTAATATTTTTTATATTACCAATTGTATTGAATCATAAACATTTATAGGATAAAATATTTAAAGGTATAAAACAAAGAAAGAGTGACTATATGAAAAATATAAAAAATATTATTGGAATTTTAATTGGCAATACTATTTATGCCTTAGGAGTAACAATGTTTATCCTGCCAAATGATTTAATTACAGGTGGAACGACTGGAATGGCTATTTTTTTGAATTCAACCTTCAATATTCCTATCACTATTTTTGTTTCTGTATTTAATATTAGTATGTTTTTATTAGGATGGAAAATATTAGGAAAAAAATTTGCTTTAACTACTTTGATTAGTTCATTTTATTACCCATTTATTTTAGGTATACTAGAAAATATTTTTAAAAATGAAATGATGAGTAATGATACTTTATTATGTGTAATTTTAGCTGGGCTGATGATTGGATTGGCAATTGGTATCGTTATACGTTGTGGTGCTAGTACTGGAGGAATGGATATTCCGCCATTGATATTAAATAAAAAATTAGGTATTCCTATATCTATTAGTATGTATAGTTTTGATTTTTTAATTCTATTAAGTCAAATGATCATTCGTGATCGTGAAATGGTTTTTTATGGAATTTTATTAGTTCTTATCTATACAATTGTCTTAGATAAAGTTCTTGTTATTGGTAAAGCTCAAATGCAAATAAAAATCATAAGTTCTAAATTTTCTGAAATAAATGAAATGATAATCAATAAATTAGATCGTGGTTCAACTTTGATTCACGGAGAAACGGGCTATAAACATAACAAATATCCAATTGTTTTAACTGTTGTAAGTAATCGTGAATTAACACATTTAAATAATTATGTTTATGATATTGATCCAGATGCTTTTATGATTATCAATAAAGTTAATGAAGTTAGAGGTAAAGGTTTTACAACTGAAAAAAAATACGAAAAAAATAAAACCCATACTTAGGTTTTATTTTTTAATAATGGATAAATACTGGGTCACCACTTCTAACTAACTCATAGACTTTTTGTGCATCTTCATATTGAAGATTTATACATCCATGAGATCCTTTCGTTAAATATAGGGTTGGTGACCAGTTGGCCCAGTCACTTCTTTCAAGATAATGATATCCCGTTCCTGTCCACATGATACGAACCCAGAATTTTGAAGGAGTTTGATAATCTTCTCCAACTAATAATTTTTCTGGCATTTTTTCTTTAACATACCAAATACCAGTACGCGTAATTCGATCCTCTGTTGGTGGTTTCCCTGTTACACATATACATGAATGAACAAGCTGGCCATCTCTATACACATAAACTTTTTGCTCAGTTAAATCAATCTCACTATAGTTTTGTGTATCCCAATCATTTTCAAAATTTTCGTAATCTTTTTTATAACCTTTATTGCTATAAATTGGTTCTAATTCAGTTGTTAAGGCTTTTTTTGTTTTCTTTACTATTATTTTTTATATAGGCATCTATTAATTTACTATCTGTTTCTTTAGTAATTTCTTCATAAGCTTGGTCAACAATTTTATCATAATCTAATCGCCAGCCATAATCACCACCAGATAATTCAATAACTTGCCCTGAATGAGTCGTAAAATTACGTTTTTTTCCAACTGTTTTATATTTTAAGCAAAATGCTTCGATCCATTCACTCATAGCATCTTTATCAAAATTGACTTTACCATCGTCATTGATCGTAATCCAATCTTTTATATCATCTGGTGTTATTGTTTCTTTTACACCTTCACCCATATCCCAAGTAATCCAATTTAATAAATAATTGTTATATGTTTCAAGCTGTTTTTTTAAATCCTTTTCATCAATACTGTTTGAAGCTGTTATATAAATATCAGGGTAACTTTTTTCATCATTTAAATCAATTTTAGGACTAATTTTGTTGATTGATTTTTTTATCAAAGAATTAAAATTTTCTAAATTTAATTCATTTCCATCTATTCCTTCAATTATCTTTCCACTCTTCGTTTCTTCATCATATTCAACATGTGGTTTTACTGATGCTTTAATCTGATATGTCTCATTTCCAGCAACCAATACAGACTCATTAATTATTTGCTCTAATTTAGACTTATCATATGATACTTTCAAATCAATATCATGATCATGATTTGAAAATATACCAAAAATACCCCTACTATCTTTATGATCAGTAAAATCCTTTTCAAGATTTTCATCATAAGTTACTGACAAATCAATATCAGTACCTTTAATTTTAAATGACACCCCTTCTTTACCAATAATCTCTAAAGAATAGTTTTTGATAGCTTTTTCAAATATCTCTTTTGATTCCTCATAAGTCATATTAGAAACATCGATACTATTTATCGTTGTATTTGGGTACCATTTATTTTGATAATATATTGATGTCCCAAAATACAACAATACATATCCTAATAAAATAGCTCCAATTACCTTTATTCTTTTTCTTACTCTTCTTCTCTTTCTTTTCATGATATTTGAATAACATACTCCTCTTTAAATCATTTTAATTTTATTAATCTTTATTTTATGACATTATATCACAAAAAATAATCGAATCAATTAATTCACTTCTTTAAAACAAAAAACTATATTTTTCTTTAATTACATATAATTTAATTTAAACCTTTAACATCACTTTCTGTTAATTTTTCTCCAGCTTCAATCTTATCAATTACCTTTATTATTTTATTTAAAACTTTCTTATCAGGAACAGTAATATATGTTTTCTTTCCCTTTTGAGAATACATATCATACGATATTTTACCTTCTCCTGTTACTTGAACATTAAAAATATCCCAGTCAGCCATATCATCTAATTGCATATTTACTAAAGATTTAATATCATCACTTGTCATATCTGTTTCAAAACTTCCTTCAACAGCTGCTAAAATATTATTATAATTAGTAATAATCTTCGGCGACATAGCTTTTTTTAGCATTGCCATCAATAATCTTTGTTGATTTTTTCCACGATCAAAATCGCCACCTGGTAAAGCATAACGTTCTCTTACAAAACATAATGCCTTATCACCATCCATTTCATTTACTCCTTTTTTTATCTCATAATTGCCATGTAAAGTAGTAAATTTATATGGTGATTCGACTTCAACTCCACCTAAAGCATCAATAATATTAGTTATTCCGCTAAAATTTGTTTTAGCATAATAATTTACTTTTAAATCCAAGAAATCTTCTAACGTTAAAATTGTTTCATTAATTCCATACATTGCTGAATGAGTTATTTTATCCATTTTTCCATTTCTATTTAAATTAACTTGAGTATCTCTTGGAACACTAACTAACAAGACCTGTTTTTCAATTGGATTAACACAAACAACTAAATTAACATCTGCCCTTGAAATAGTCGATACTGATCCGTATGTATCAATTCCTGTTAAATATATAATAAATGGATTTTCTGTTACATCTGTCTTTGTGGTAACAGCTTCAATTTTTTCTTGTACTTCCATTTTATAAATTACTCGTGTTTCATCACTAAAACTTTCATGATTTGTCTCTAATACACCTAAATACGATTGATCAGCAATAATACAATCAACTTTTTCATCATATAATGCATCAGCCAGTTCTGCATAATCATCATAATTCTTTTTTTCTGGTGTCTCATCAATTTTATCTTGAATTTGAGCAAGTGCATCAGTTATTTCAGAAATACTCTTTTCATTCTCAATTCCAAAAGTCTTCCCTTTTAGATCTTCAACATTTTTTATATTACTATCTTTCATTGCATATATAGCAATAACCCGAGTTTGCATAAATGCACTTGTAATATTGCTTATAAAATTATCTCCAATTGATGCATAAACACTACCTACAATAAACAATGCTGACAATAAAATACTTGTTAATTTACTAAAGAATATTCTTGAACGTGCTCCTGTACGACGTTTTTTTCTAGCACCAGAGGTTATCCAAATCATCTCTATTAAAAATAACAAAAATAACACTATCACAATTATAAAATAATACTTAGATGGCAGCATTTTGAGTACATACACATATCTTAGAAATACTATTGATGTAATTAACTGTAAAGTTAATATTATTCCTTTGGAAGTAAGTTTAGAAAATAAACTCTTTTTCTTTTTTTTTCTCACAATTTTTCACCCCATAAACACTCCTATCTTAACACACTAGTATGTCATATCAAAGAGAAATTTAGCTTATATAGAAAGAGCTTCATAAAGAAGCTCTTTTAGTTTCCTAATCCTTCTATATCATCCTCATTGATTTCGCCACCTTGCTCTACAGTATCAATAAGTTTTTTGATCTTTTTAACCTGTTTCGTATCTGGTTTCATAACATAAACTTCTGTTCCCCACATTGAAAACGTCTTAGTAGTTTTATATCCCTGACCTTGAACTTGGACATTATATACTGACCAGTCAGCCATATCATTTAACTGCATATTAAGTAAAGATTTAATTTCTTTACTTGACATATCAGTTTCAAAACTTCCTTCGATTGCACTTAAAATGTTATTAAAATTGGTAATAATTTTAGGTGACATAGCTTTATCAAGCATTGCTTTTAATACTTTTTGTTGATTTCTACCACGGTCAAAATCACCATTTGGTAATGAATATCTTTCTCTTACAAAGCATAATGCTTTGTCACCGTCCATTTCATTTATTCCTTTTTCAATCTGATAGTTACCATGCAATGTTTTAAATTTATAATCAGAATCTACTGTGATTCCCCCTAAAGCATCAACAATATTTGTCATTCCACTAAAATTAGTTCTTGCAAAATAATTTATTTGTACATCTAAAAAATCTTCAATAGTGCTAATTGTTTCACTTGTACCATAAATTCCTGTATGTGTTAATTTATCCATTTCTCCATTTTTATTTAATTCAATTTCACAATCACGAGGGATACTTGTCATTAAAATCTGTTTTGTTTTTGGATTAACAGTTACTATTAAATTGACATCACTTCGAGCTACTGTATTAACACTTCCATATGTATCGATACCTGTTACATACACTGTAAATGGTTTTTCTGTTACATCTGTCTTTTTTGTTGTAACACTTAGTTTAGCATCATATTCATAAGATTTTATAATCTTTGTATCATCATCAAAACTTTCATGATTAGCTTCTAACATTGATTTATACTCTTGCCCAACAATTATTGCATCTACTTTATCATTATATAATGCATCTGCAAGACTTGAATAATCATCATATTTAGTTAATTCTTGTTCTCCTATTTCATCTTCCATATCTGATATAGCTTTAGCTATCGTAGTTGAATCATTCTGATATGAAACCCCAAAATTTTTTCCATCTAAATCACTTAATTTATTGGCTTCATTATTTTTCATTGTAATTACGGAAATTAAATATTTTTGTGTTTTAGCATCAGATACATTATCTAAAAAATTATTACTCCTAATTGCATAAGCTGTACCTATCATTAATATAATACTCATAATCAAACTGATAATTTTTGTTATGATCGATCTTTTACTATGTAATCCTTGTTTTTGTCTTTTTTGACCGCTTCTCATAATAAAAAAGAAAATTATAATCAGCAAACATGGCACAATTGTAACAGGAGCTAAATATTTTATCGGAACTAAATCTAATTTAAATATAAAATATATAAATATCGCAGTTGCAATTAATTGTACTGTTAAAATCAAATATTTAGAAGTAATAAATTTTATAAACTTATTTTCTTTCATATTTCCTCCTCTATTTCCCTTCTATTTTCAAATAATACCATATTATTTTTTATAATACAAATTTATGTTGAATTTATAATAAATTTTAAGATTTTTGTAAGAATTATATTCAAAAATACTTGATAATGAAATTATATTGCACAATTTTAAACTATTTAGGTTATAATATCTATTGAAAAATATTAATTTGTTAATTATATTTTTTATCCTTATATAGACATTCTTACTTAGTGGCATCTAAATATTAAAGGATTTTATAAAATATTATTTTTAGATTTATTATTATACAGTTTTTTTATAAAATTTATAGATTCGACAACTATCGTGAATATCTTTAAAGATTCGTGAATTTTTCACGAATAAACACGAAAAGTTTACATATATTAAAAATTAAGTTCACTAGTTTTCTAAATCTCAGATTTTCTATAAATAAAGCCTTTTATCTTTGTTACTGTATAAATATAATAAATTTTGTCACTAAAACGAAAGGGGAATACAAAGATGACAGACGTAAAAAAATACACAGTTTATATTTTAGAAGAAAATAAAGATCTATTAAGCAGCATCAAAGATAGCTTGATTAAAACAACTAACTTTACAGTTATTGGTACTAGTGATAATGCTACTAGTTGTTTAAATTATTTATCAACAAATAGCTGCGATTTATTAATTATTGATTTAATGCTTACTAATATTGATGGAATTGGTGTCTTAAATAAATTAAAAGAGGTTAATAGTCGTGCATATAATAAAGTGGTATGTATTACTAGTTTTACTAACCCACTAATTTGTGAAACTTTAGAAAAATTAAATGTTAGTTACTGTTTTAAGCAACCATTCGATATCACTTATTTTACAACAACATTATCTTCAATAATGAAAATTACTTTAGAAGATATTAAAGACATGACTCAAGATGAGTCCGAAAAATATAAAAAAATCAAACTAGAAAATGAAATTACAGAAATATTACATGAAGTTGGTATACCTGCACATATTAAAGGTTATATGTATTTGAGAACAGCTATTTTATCAACTTATTATAATATTGAATTATTAGGCCAAGTTACTAAAGTACTTTATCCTGATATAGCTCGTCAATATAGTACAACTGCTTCTAGAGTCGAAAGAGCTATTCGTCACGCTATTGAAGTTGCTTGGAATCGTGGTAATACTGATGCAATTGATGATATCTTTGGCTATACAGTTAGCGCCACTAAATCTAAACCTACTAATTCTGAATTTATTGCTATGATTGCAGATAAGCTGCGTTTAGAGCATCAAACTAAGGCGGCTAGTCGCCATAGTTACTTATAATATCTAAATTTAATATAAATAGAAGAATTAAAATTATTGAACCTATCAATAAAATTAATTCTTTTTTTATCTTTATTTGAATAATAAAAAAACAGTTTTACCTTAATTAGTATAAAACTGCTAAATTTGATACTTTTATAAAAATTAGTAATTATACTTTGATATTATTAAATCTGCGATTTTAGAAATAAACTCTGAATTACATAATTTTTCTTTAGCTCTAAAACCAAAAATATTTTGTAACTCTTCTTGATTCCCATTTGACCAAGTTACTTTAATGACATGACGTATAGCTTGTTCTACTCTCGAAGCAGTAGTTGCGTGATTCCTCGCAATACTAGGATACAACTCTTTTGTTATTTCACCTAATAAATTAATATTATTACAAACACTACTAATACCCGTTACTAAATAATTGTATCCTTTTAAATGGCGTGGTACTCCTATATCGTCAAAAATTCTAGTAATTTCACTCTTTATTATTACATTACGATGTTCTTTATCATCTGCAAAATTATCTTTAGTAATACGATTTAATATTTCTATAAAGTAATCTAGATTAAATGGTTTTCTTAGACAATAATCAATTGATAACTCATCTATCATCTCAAATACTACTGAATTAAAATCACTAATACAGATTAATTTTTTAAATCCTTTAGGATTATCTTTTCTTAGCTGATTAATAATACCAACACCATCAATATTTGTTAACATTAAATCAATTATAAAAATATCAACTTCATGCTCTGACAAATATTTTAAACATTGTATCCCATTTTCAAATGCAGCTATTACCTCATAATTTCCTTTATTATTAATTTTATTAATCAAACTATCTTTCAATAAATGATCTTCTTCTAAAATTACGATATGTTCTTTCTCGTTCATTTTTAATAACTAAGTGTTGATTACACTTCTCCTCCCCATTAACTTTATCCTGCTTTATAGTATTTTAATATAAAATCATATTTTCTATTCAAGCTCTATTAATTTTTAATATATCCAAATTTTAATATTTCAAATATATAATTTTAAAAACTGCTTTTCTTATATAAAACAACAGTTTATCTATAAATTTATTGCTTTAAATAAAATTACCGATAAATAAAACTCGAAAATACTTTTAATATATAAAAACTATAAATACATCCTTATTTACTTTACCCCATAAACTAAAATATCTTATTTTTACTACAAAATCAATACTTTTATTAGCCATTTTTTTATAGACCACATTGGCCGTTTATTTGAATAATGCACTACCTATTCTTATCATTGTAGCACCATATTCTAATGCTATTTGATAATCATTAGACATTCCCATTGATAACTCTGTCAAAGAGTAATTTTTATATTTATTTTTTAATTCAATTAACAAATTTTGCATCTTTTCAAAATACACCCTAGTTTGTTCTGGTTCAATATTAGGTGCCATCATCATCAATCCTTTAACATTTATATGTGGATAATTATTTAATATATCAAATACCTCATCAATTTCTTCAATTTCAAATCCGTGTTTACTTTCTTCTTTAGCTATATTAACTTGTATCAAAATATTCATAACTAAATCATGTTTTTTTGCCTGTTTTTCGATTTCTTTGATTAAAGAATAGCTATCTACTGAGTGAATCATAGTAACCTTATCAATAATGTACTTAACTTTATTTGGTTGTAATGTACCTATCATATGAAATTCACATTTTCCATGATAATTTTCATACTTTTCTAAAAATGCTTGTACCCTATTTTCTCCAAAATATTTAACACCTAATTGTTCTAACTTATTAATTTCTTCTATACCGACATACTTTGTTGCAGCAACTAATTTTGCTCCATTTAATTTATCTAATACTTCTTTTACCGCTTGCTCATTTACATGCATTTTAGCATCTCCTTATATCTTAATTTATTAATTTATATATTATCATTAATTATCCATTTATTACAGTAATTTTTTTATTTTATTTATACTTTTATATTATTGTTATAATAATATAAAAATTATAATTTCTATCTGTCCTTTTTATTTTGTTTAATCTGTATATTTAAAAATATACAGTATAATGTTAATATGTTCAATGTAAGGGGGATTTTAAATATGAATTATAAAACTTTAAAAATTGCTACTGTGGGTTTAATGGCTGCATTAGCATATGTATCTTTTACTTTTCTTCAAATTAAAATTACTACTCCAGGAGGAACTACATCTTTTCATTTAGGAAATACTTTTTGTATTCTTGCAGCTCTTTTATTAGGAGGAGTTCCTGGAGGATTAGCTGGAGCCATTGGCATGGGAATTGGTGATCTTCTTGATCCTGTATATATTACTTATGCACCCAAAACGATAATTTTAAAAATGTTGATTGGAATTATTGCGGGAATAGTCGCTCATCGTATTTTTAAAATTAATAACTGTAAAAGTAAATCTAAATTACTTATTTATGTAATAGTTTCTGCTATTGCAGGTATGTTCTTCAATGTAATTGGTGAACCATTATTTGGATATTTCTATAATTCTGTAATTTTAGGTGCTCCAGAGACAGCTGCTGCCACATTAGCTAGCTGGAATGCTATTACAACTTCAGTAAATGCAATTATTACTGTTATTCTATCTTCTATAATCTATATAATTATTAGACCAAGATTAATAAAAAGTAATATTCTTAAAAAATTAGCACCTAAATACAAAGAATAATATTATAATTTTTTTTAATAAATAGGATATTGCACTAAACATTTGATTAATGAAATAAATATAAAGACCCTTTAAGGGTCTTTATAACTTTTTTATCTATTAATAAATTATTAAAATTTTTCTATATTCATCATTTATTTTATCTTTCATTAACTAATTTAAATATTCTTTTATTAAAAAATTTTATTTTATGTCATCATTTTTTATATTTTAATATTATCGCTATATGATAAGCTTTTTATATCTTTTTACTATTTTTGTAGCTGCTAGATTATAATTATTATAGTATGAAAACGATCTTTTTTGATTCTAAAGCTTTATTGTTGCCACATGTATGCATGTGGCATTTTATTTCACAATAAAAGAACAGTTACATATATATCTGTTCTTTATATTAATTAACTATTTATTTGTCTTTAATGTATTTTTGTTCCATTCGGTAAATTCTTAACACTTATTACTTCTAATAAACCTTTTTTATCACCGGCTAAAATCATTCCTTGTGATTCAATTCCTCTAATTTTTGCAGGTTTTAAATTTGATACTACAATAACTTTTTTCCCTACAAATTCATTTGGTGAATAATACTCAGCAATTCCACTTACAATTTGACGTACTTCATTTCCAATATCTATTTTAGAAACCAATAATTTATCTGCTTCAGGATGTTTTTTCGACTCAATGACAGTACCGACAGTTAATTCAACCTTTTTAAAATCATCTATTGTTATAAAATTAACATCTTTTTTCTTTTCTTTTTTTTTCTGGCTGTAATGCAGCTATTTTCTTTTCTATTTCTTTTGGGTCTAAACGTGCAAATAGCATTTCTGGTTTTTCAATTACTTTAGTCCCTTCTTGATATAAACCAAATTTATTTAAGTCTAATAAACTTCTTTGATCTGTATTTATTTGATCAAGAATTTTATTTGCTGTTGAAGGCATAAATGGAATTAAAGCTACAGCACTAAAACGAATACTTTCAATTAAGTTATAAAGCACTGTCGCCAAACGATCTCTCTTACTTTCCTCTTTAGCAAGTGCCCATGGCATTGTTTCATCAATATATTTATTAGTTCTTCGAAGTAATGTGAAAATTGCATCTAATGCATCAGATGATTTAAAATTATCCATTTTTTCAATTACTTTTTTTGGCATTTCTAAAGCAACTGTGATTAGTTCTTCATCTATTTCTTCTTTAACACCAGGATTACTAACAACACCACTAAAATATTTATTAGACATTGCAATTGTTCTGTTTACTAAATTACCTAATATATTTGCTAGATCTGAATTAATTCTTTCAATCAATAAATCCCAAGTTATGCTTCCATCATTATCAAATGGTATTTCTCGTAAAACATAATATCTTACAGCGTCTACACCAAAAATATCTACTAAATCATCAGCATAAATAACATTACCTTTTGACTTAGACATTTTACTTTCACCTTGTAATAACCATGGATGTCCAAATACCTGTTTAGGTAAAGGTATATCTAATGCCATCAGCATTATAGGCCAATAAATCGTATGAAAACGTACAATATCTTTACCAATTAGATGTAAGTCAGCAGGCCAAAATTTATTATATAATTCTCCATGATTTCCATCCACATCATAGCCTAACCCTGTAATATAGTTAGTTAATGCATCTATCCATACATAAACAACATGCTTAGGATCAAAATCAACGGGAATTGACCAGCTAAATGATGTTCTAGATACACAAAGATCTTGTAATCCTGGTTTTAAAAAATTATTCATCATTTCGTTTTTTCGAGATACAGGTTGAATAAACTCAGGATGTGTTTCAATATGATTTATTAAACGTTCTGAATATTTAGATAACTTAAAGAAATATGCCTCTTCTTTTGCTTCGTTAACTTTTCCACCACAATCTGGGCAGTTACCATCTACAAGCTGTGATTCTGTGAAAAAAGACTCGCATGCAGTACAATATTTACCTTCATAATATCCTAAATATATATCACCTTTATCATACAATTTTTTAAATATTTTTTGAACTTGCTGTTTATGATACTCATCTGTTGTTCTCATAAAGCGATCATAAGTTGTGTCCATTAAATCCCAAATTCTTTTTACTTCTGCTGCTTTTTCATCAACAAACTGCTTTGGATCTATACCTGCTTCTTTTGCCTTTAATTCAATTTTTTCTCCATGTTCGTCTGTACCAGTTTGAAAATAGACGTTATATCCTTCTTGGCGTTTAAATCTAGCTATTGCATCAGCTAAAATTATTTCATATGTATTTCCGATATGAGGCTTACCAGATGTATATGTTATAGCAGTAGTTAAGTAATAATCTTTTTCATTTTTCATAATCAATAATCTCCTTTCAAATAAAAAAAGTCCTTACAAAAGGACGAATTATCGCGGTACCACCTTTTTTACACATATGTGTCACTCAATACTTTTAACGCAAGTTACACGGTTATCTTTAACTATTCAAGATAACAGCTCCGGGCCCATCACATAAAGCTAAACTCTTAGTTTCCACCACCCACTAAGTCTCTATAAGTGTTACTTTAACATTTTCCCTTCTTTGCTTTTTCCACTATTAACTTTAACAAACAATCCTTCTAAAGTCAAATCAAATTTAATTAGGATAATAATCTTATTATTTACTATTTTATATTAATTATTCAAACATTATATTTATAGTTAATGTTTCACGTGAAACATTTAATTATTTCTAGTTTGATTTAGTTCTAAATAAATTTTTTGCATTTCCATATCCGTTTTTGCCATCATATCAGCACAATTTTTTAATCTTCTTTGAATTTGTATATTTGCATCTTTAGTTCCCTTATAAACTAATTCATGTTCTAAAGAAGCCCAGCAATCCATAGCAATAGTTCTAATCTGTATTTCTACAGGAATATAAATAATTCCGTTTCGTTGGTATACTGGTACTTTTATTATTAAGTGTAAACTACGATAGCCATTATTTTTAGGATATTGAATGTAATTAGATTGTTTTATTTGGATAACATCATCTTGTAAGACTAATAGTTGAGCTATATATTGAATATCATTAATATAATTACATATTACCCTAAGTCCTGCAATATCATTTAATTGGCACATTCCTTGATAATTTTGTTCCAATCCTTTTCTATTTAATTTTTCTAATATACTAGCTGGTGATTTAATTCTACTTTGTATAGCATGAATTGGACTATATTGATAATTCAATTTAAGTTCTTCATCAATTATTTCTAACTTTGTTTTTACAATTTTTATTGCTGCTTTATATGGTTGCATTAGTGTTTCAAAATCTGTTTCATGTTGTTTAATATTAATTATATCTTTATTCATTATTTTTACCGAATGTAGTATTCGGTACCTCCTTTTTATTAAAATTTTTATATAATTAAATTCATTCTACAGATTATTATATTAAATATTTTTATCATTAATACATCAAAATTATGGATATTTATGTTAAATAAAATCTTAAATTTATACAATTAGATTCATTATATAAAAGTAGTTTTATTAATATTTTATAACTTAAATTATTATTTTGATTAATAAAAAAGATCTAAATAGAGTAATAGACTCTTTATAGATCTCTTTCTTAATAATTTGATAAGTATTTTTAAATTATCTAAAAAACTATTTTATAACACTCTTTAATTCAAAATATTGTTGTAATGTATCTAATGTAACGAATTGATATCCTTTATTATTTAATTCTTCTAATGCTAATTCTAAACCATTTATTGTAAAACTATGAATATCATGTATTAATATGACAGCACCATCAAATGCTTTATTTACAATTACATCTTTAATTTTATTAGCATCCTTCAATTTCCAGTCTTCAGTGTCTAAATTCCATAACGCAATTTTCATTCCATTCTTCGATATAGCCTCTTTAACTGTATCATTAATTGAACCAAATGGTGGTCTTATAAATTTAGGTTCATATCCAGTTATTTTAAAAATTGCATCTTGGGTATCTACAATTTGTTTATTTACTCCATCTATATCTAATTTTTTTAAATCAGGATGATCCCAAGAATGACTTCCTATTTCAAAACCATGTTCATATACTGTTTTTACAACATCTGGATATAACTCAGCATTTTTCCCTAGCATGAAAAAAGTAGCTCGTCCATTATATTTTTCAAATAATTCAATTACTTTTAAAGTATTGGTTTTATGTGGTCCATCATCTAAAGTTATTGCTACCATTTTTTTATTAGTATCTATTTGTGGTTGATCTGCTGGTTTAACTACATCTAATGGCGCATTAGAAGGAATATTCTTATTTGCAAGTTTTATTAAATCTTTATTGTCCTCATAATTTATTTCAACTTTATTTTTTAGTTCTTCATCACTATAAATAACCAATTTTTTACTTTCTACAACAATACTTGAACTATTTGAGTCAATATTTTCAATTCCGCTAATACTAGAAGATAGTACACTTTTATAATTATTTCTTAAACAATCTTCGACTGTTAAGATTTTTTCATTTTTTAAATCATAAGTTAATAATTTATTAGTTGTAGAAATTACATTTACATTTTCATCATATCTATTTATCTTTAAATTTAAATTAATATATTGATTATATACCTCATTTATTGAATAATCCATATATATAATATCTTTACTTTTCTTATTTTCTTTTTGCTCTTTTAAATAATTTTCGTAAAATTCATTAACTATCTTATTTAATTCTTTACTTTCTGTTTCTGGATAATACATGGATATATATAAATTATCACTTTCATCTTTATAGTGTTTTACTTCACCAATACTTTTGTTATCCTCACTATATTGATTAAATTGATCATATATACTATCTTTATTAAAGAAATAGAATATTCCACCTATAACAATTGCAACTATCAACAAAATTATTATTACATATTTTATTTTTCTATCTGCTTCATGTGATCCTCTTGCATAACTATATTTCATTCATTTTCCATCCTTTCACCTCTTATATAATACTTTATTTGTAGAATTAAATCAAATTAATCGTTTTTATAAAATTTATATATATTTAATGTTTCACGTGAAACATTAAGCATATAATTAAAGTTAAAAAAAGACGATTTACTCGTCTTTCTTATGATATGCTGCATAAACTTCATTTTTCTTAATATTTCTTAATTTAGCAACTTCTTTTATTGAATCCTTTACTGACATACCTTTAGCAACATATTCATTGACGTGTTCAACAATAGTTTGCTCAAAAATATGTTCTTCTATAACATTAACATTACCAGAAACTACAATTACCATTTCACCTTTTAATTCATCTATAATATTTAATACTTCACTTATTTTACCTCTTATAATTTCTTCATACTTTTTTGTAATTTCTCTACATAGAGCAATCTCGCGATCTCCAAAAATTTCTAACATTAATTTTAATGTTTTTGCAATTCGATGTGGAGACTCATACAAAACTAATGTTTCTTGATACTTTTTTAAATTTTCTAATTCTTTCTTCTTTTTCTTATCCTGATGATCTAAAAAACCATAAAATATAAAAGGTTGCGGAACTATTCCAGAAACAACAAGAGCATCAAGACAAGCATTTGCACCACTAATCGGAATAACATTTATTTCATTTGCAATTGCTTCTTTTACTAATTCAAAGCCAGGATCTGATATAGCAGGATATCCAGCATCACTAACTAATGCAATATTATTACCTTCTAATAGTAAATTAATTATTTTAGGAATAGAATGTATAATATTATGTTCATGGTGCGATATTAATTTTGTCTTTATATTATAATAATTTAATAATTTGACAGTATTACGTGTATCTTCAGCACCAATATAATCTACTTCTTTTAAAATTCTTATTGCACGATATGTTATTTCTTCTAAATTTCCTATTGGTGTCGCAACAAGATATAAACATGGATGATTATTTTCAAAACTTTTTTGTCTATTCATCAATTTTTTCTCCAAACATTTTCCTTACTTCATTGCTATAAGTACCATCTTCATTATGAGCATATAATGGTGGCTCAATTTTTAATCCTTTTTTTCCTTTATATATTCCCTCAACTAATAAAACATGGCTTGCACGACCATATTTAGGATATACAAATCTTATTCTTTTAGGTTCTATTTCATATTTCTGCATAATATTTAAAATTTCAATCATTCTATCAGGACGATGAACCATTGCAAACTTGCCACGATTATCCAAAATTTTTGCAGCACTTTTAATAATACCTTCTAAATCAATTTTTATTTCATGACGTGCAATACTCAAAAATTCATTTTCATTTATATTACTATCTTCATCTACTTTAAAAAAAGGTGGATTACATACAACAAGTCCAACTTTTGAAGCCTTTTTTGCATATTCACTTATATCATCATGAATTATTTCAATTTGATCCTTTAAGTCATTTAATATAACATTTTTCTTTGCTAATTCAACTGCTTCTGATTGTATTTCTATTCCAATGATCTTTTTATCTGTTCTTGTTGATAAAAGTAATGGAATTGCTGCATTATTAGTGCCAAAATCAACTATTTTCTTAACATCTTTAGTAATAGTGCAAAAGTTAGCTAATAATACTGTATCCAAAGAAAAGTTAAACATATCTTTTCTTTGGATTATCTTCATATGATTAAAAGCTAATAAATAATTAGTTACTTCATTATCCATACTTAATTATTATCCAAACGTTTAAAATTAATTTCATTTAATCCAACAAAAATTATCGCACCATTATTATCTATTTTAACTAAATCATTAATTACATTAAGACCTAATACCTTAACATCTTTACCTTCATATTTCACTCTGCTTCCTATTTTAGGAAAACGCTGCTTTTCAATCGTATAAACTTCATCTTCATATTTTAAACAGCACATTAGTCTACCACAAGCACCAGATATTTTTTCTATATTTATAGCTAGCATCTGATTTTTAGCCATATTTATCGATACACCATTAAATTCTCCAAACAAAGATGTACAGCACAAAGGTAACCCACATGTTCCTATTCCACCTATTACTTTAGCTTTGTCTCTAGGACCAATTTGGCGAAGTTCAATACGACATCTAAAAACTGTTGCTAATTCTTTTAATAACTCTCTAAAATCAACTCGTTCATCAGATGTATACATAAAAATAACTTTAGCTTTATCTAAGGTGAATTCACAATTAGTAAGTTGCATATCCACATCATATCTTGACACTATATCTCTACAAGTTATCAAAGCTTCTTGGGCATCAATTAAATTTTTTTTATACGCTTCAACATCTTTTTGATCTGCTAAACGTAAAATTGGCTTTAATTCTGTATCAAGATTAAATTTTTCTATTTCCATTAATTCTTGTGATATTTCACCCAATTCTAGTCCTCTAGCTGTTTCTACAACTACATAGTCTCCTTTTTTTAATTCTAAATCTGTAGAAAAATAATATACTTTTCCTGCATTTTTAAATTTTACACTTGCTAATCTAAGATTTTGCATAGTAACACCTCTCTATAATCTATACATAAAACTATCCATTAATAATGCAATATTAGCATTACTTTCTATAGTATAAATAGTCTCTAATACTAATTCTATTTGTTTTATTAATATAGTTTCTTCAACATTAATAATTTTAAACAAATCTATATTTTCAGAATATAACACTTTTTGATTATGTTTCACGTGAAACACATCCTTCATTGCTAATAATAACATATTCAAAAATAATTTAATATCCTCACGCTCTTTATATTTTTTTAATAAATTAGTCTGAGTATTAATAATTAAATTATTACGCTTAAAATATAAATCTTCAATAAAATTTATTACCTGTAAATACATATAATTAAATCGATCATCATATAATTTTTTTGCTTCATCAACATCAGCTGCTAAAAAAGCTAACACATTAGCAGCATCATTAGGAATATTATCATTAATCAATTGCTCTGCTATACTTTCTTTACTATCTGGTTGTATATCTATTACTTGGCATCGTGAAATAATCGTTGGTAAAACTCTATTAATATTTTTTGTCGTAAATAAAGCATAAACACCTTCATTTGGTTCTTCCAACATTTTTAATAAAGTGTTCATCGCTTCTTTAGTTGAATACTCAATATTTTCAATTATGTATATCTTTGCTTTTCCTTCTAATGAAGACTTTTTAAATGTTTCTTGAATTTTTTCAATATCACCTTTTTTTATTGAAGCAATATTTCCATCTAATTTAATAATATCACTATATTTGTTTTCCAGTACTTTCCGACAATCATTACATTTCATGCAAGCTAAAGTTTCATCGCAAATTATCGACATTGCTAAAAAATTTAAAGGCTTTTCTGTATTATTTCCAACTAATAAAAAAGCATGTGGTATTCTATTTTGTGAAAATTCATTATTGATTAGATGATAAAAAACTGGCTGAAATTTTATTAAATAATCTTTCATAACTTATCCCTAATTATTTTTAACACTTGACTTGCTACTTCATCAATTGATTTACTTGCATCAATTTTAATAATGCGGTTTGAATATTTATTACAAATAGTTAAATAACCATCATATACTTTTTTATGAAAATCATTAGATTCCAAATCTAATCTGTCCATATCTCTATTGTTCTTATTTATTCTTGCCAAACCTTGTTCATAAGATATATCAAAAAATATTGTTAAATCAGGAATAGTATCACCAATTGCAAATAGATTTATCTGATATACTTCATCTATTCCTATTCCTCTTCCAATTCCTTGATAAACTAATGAACTGTCCACAAATCGATCACAAATAACTATGTATCCTGCCTCTAAAGCGGGACTAACTTTTTCTACTAAATGCTGTCTTCTTGCAGCTGCATATAATAAAGCCTCAGTTCGTGCATCCATCATAGTATTTTTTTTATCTAAAATTATATTTCTTACCTGTTCAGCTATTTCAATACCACCAGGTTCACGTGTTAATAATACTTTATATCCTTCAGATTGCAATTTTTCAAATATTATTTTTGAAATAGTAGTTTTACCACTACCATCTGGTCCTTCCAACGTAATAAACTTACCTCTCATTTTTTACTTCCTTCCTTTTTTATCAAAGCAATCTATAATAAATTATAACATATGTCATAGTTTGATACAATTCATTCATTTATTAGTACTATAAAATTAAAATAAATATTATTTTAATATATATTTATAATAAATATTAAATAAAAATAATATTTATTATAAATATAAAATAATTAATATTATTTTTTATAATTATTTCATAATAGGCTTATAAAATATATAATAATAATTCCAGGATATCCTAGCATAATTAGAATAAAAATATTTAAAATATTAAAAGTAAAATAATTATTTGTCAATATATTTAATATATACAAGATTATAATTGATTTAAACAAGGTTAATATAAATTTTCGCATAAAAACACCTCTATAATAATTATATGAGGTGTTTATATTTTCTTTCTACCTTCAAGTGATTTTAATAATGTTAATTCATCAGCATAATCAATATTACTTCCAATAGGTAAACCATTAGCTATCCTACTTGTATTTATATTTCTTTTTGCAAGTAATTTAGCTAAATATAAAGCAGTTGTTTCACCATCACGCGTAGGATTAGTTGCAATAATTACTTCTTTGATAGAATCATCTAATCGCTCAAATAAAGAATCAATATTTAAATCATCCATTGTTTTACCGTCCATGATTGACATTGTCCCATGCAAAACATGATATACTCCATTATATTCTTTTATTTTTTCCATTGCAAAAACATCTTTAGATTCTTCAACAACGCAAATGATACTTTGATCACGATCATGATCCATACATATATCACAAATTTCGCCTTCACATATATGACCACATTTTTTACAATAATGTATTTTATCTTGGATATTTCCTATTGCTTTTGAAAAATCATTAACATAGTCTTTTTCCATTGATAAAACATAATAAGTTAATCGTTCTGCACTTTTACTACCAATACCAGGTAAACGCTTAAAACAATCAACTAAATCTTGAAAAGCTTCTGGATAATTCATATAAACCTCCTCTATTCTTCAAATTCAACAAGATCTCCAAATAATTCAACTGCCATTGATTGTGCTTCATTTAATTTTTTTTGAGAATTTTGAAAAGTTCCGATATGATGTAAAACAATTGGTTTTGCTTCAGGAAGAGTTTTTGCGCGATTCATTTCAATATATTTATTTCTTATATCAGGCCATGTACTACTTTTTACTGCTATAAAATCATAACTTTGTCCTAATACTTCTTGAAGAAACTTTTTTAATTGATAATAATTTTCCGTTTCATTAATCTCATTTACATTTGGCTGATGCTCAAATGCAATAATAATTCCTCCCTGACAAGCTGCAACAGGATTACCATCATATAACATTGAAGCAAATTTTGCTGTATTAAGATTGAATCGATATCTTGCAATTACTGACCATTTTTCTTTTATTTCATTTAATATTCTTCGATCAGCTTGAACTAGAATATTTAAAATATCATCAAATGAAACATCAATATTTTTATTTGAAACTTTTTGCTCTGTATCATCTTTGACATTTTTATTTTCTTCTTTTTTTTAAATCATTATCTTGATCTATTAGCTTGGCTGTTTCTGGTGTTATTTCTTCTATTTTATTTAATTTTTCAGAATCATCTTCTTTTTTTATTTCTTCTACTTTTTTTGTTTTTTCAATGAAATTATTTTCTTCTTCAAGAAGAACTTTATTTTCATCTTTTACATTATTACATATTTTTAACATTGCTAGTTCAAAATATGTTTTTGCATCTAAAGATTGACTATAATGAGAACTTGCTTCTATTAAAATATCAATTATCTTAAATGCTTCTTCAATTAAAATATAAGGTACTAAATTATCAATATCATCTTTAGATAATACAAATAAAATATCAATATCTTGAGTATTTTTATAAATTATTACATCTTTTAAAACATCTATTAAATCATATGTCAATCTTTTAATATCAATACTTGTACTGAGCATATTATCTAATGATTCTAATATTCCCTTTAAATCTTTAGAAAGTAATTTTTTAATAAATATAATTTTATTATCCATGGATAATAAACCATATATCATATTAACACTTTCTACAGTTAATTTATTTTCATAAGCTAAACACTGTTCCAAAATACTTAAAGCATCTCGCATTCCACCTTCAGCCAATTTTGCAATTATTTTTAAAGCAGCTACTTCATACTCTTTCTTTTCATGCTTTAAAACATATTCCAGTCTATCAATAATATCACTTTCATCAACTTTTTTAAAATCAAATCGTTGACATCTAGATATGATCGTTGGCAAAATTTTATGTGGTTCAGTTGTTGCGAGAACAAAAACAATATGTGCCGGTGGTTCTTCCAAAGTCTTTAATAAAGCATTGAATGCCCCTGTTGACATCATATGAACTTCATCAATAATATACACTTTATATTTTCCATTTATAGGTGCATATTTTACTTTATCTATCAAATCTCGAACTTCATCTACACCATTATTACTAGCAGCATCAATTTCAATAACATCAGGATGTTCTCCTGCTGTTATAGCTTTGCAATTAGGACAAGTATCGCAAGGAGGATTATCTCCAGTACAATTTAAAGCTTTTGCGAGTAACTTAGCTACAGTAGTTTTACCAGTTCCTCGTGGACCAGCAAATAAATAAGCATGAGAAATACGATTTTCTTTAATTGCATTTTTTAATGTTGTTACGACATGTTCTTGCCCAGCAACTTCATTGAAAGTTTGGGGTCTATATGATCTATATAAAGCTTTATAAGACATTTATAATCACTCCTCATCCTTATCTATTATACTATATAATTAAAAAGATAAATATAATTAAAAATTTAATTTTTTATTATTCCTTTTATTTTTAAAATAATCTTTAATTATTTTTGAACATTTTTCTTGTAAAATTCCACCAGTAATTTCTGGTCTATGATTAACAGGTGAATCTGAATTATAGATAGTAGTCAAAGCCAGCCATCTTTTTTCATATGCCCCAAAAACTACTTTTTTTATTCTACTATTTATTATAGCTCCAGAACACATTATACACGGTTCAAGAGTTACGTATAATATACACTCATCAAGATACCAAGAATTAAATTTTTTACAAGCTTCATTAATTGCTATAACTTCTGCATGAGCTGTAGCCAAGTTAGTCGTTTCACGAAGATTATGTGCCTGCGCTATTATCTGATTATCTTTAACTATAACAGCTCCAACAGGTACTTCATCTTTATCTAAACACTTTAATGCTTCTTGATATGCAATTTCCATAAACTTAATATCTTGTTCCATGCAAAATTCTCCTTTTTATAAAAAAGCCACTACACACAGACGGTTATTCTTAATGCTGCTACCTTCCGGTCCTGACATGGTTCGAAGCCGCCTATTGTAATGGCAAAACTAATTATATAACATTAATTCATCAAATTCAATAATAAACTTAAATAAAATATAAACAATATTTAGGATATTATTTTATAAATATAAATTCATTAAATAAACATTCAAATATTCATCACCAATTTTCATATAATTATCATAACGTCCAATAATTTCAAATCCAAATTTTTTATACAATACAATTGCAGCCATATTATCAGTAACTACTTCTAAATCTATAATTTCTAAACCCGCTTCAATTGCATAACCAATAGTGGCAGAAAGTAGATTTGAACCAATTCCTTGATTCCAATAATCTTTTAATACAGATATTCCCAAACTTGCATGATGTTTCAAACGTTTTTTAGAATTTCCTTTTAATGAAACCATCCCTACAATTTGATTATCATCTTTTGCAACGATCATTATAGAATTAGGATCATCGTTAATTTCTTGAATTAATTCCATTTCCTGAATTTCATTTAATTTATCATCATCAGCTCCAAAAGTAAGATTTGTTGTTTGATCAGCAACAATATTTAAATAATCAACGACTCTTTTAGCATCACTAGGTAAAACTTCACAGTATTCTATTTCCATCTTTTCACCCCATCTTTATTTTTTTAATCTTATTTTCGTTATAATTTGTGTTGCAAGATATACTAATAAAGTAAATCCACAAACTATTAACATATCTATTAAAACTGGTTTAATAGCTTCAAAACCAAAATCATTTAATTTAACAATTTCATTATTAGCTTTTATGAACCAGTATGAAGGTAAGAACTTTGCTAAAGTTAATACAAACGGACTTAACATACTTTGGGGAACAAAAGCCCCACATATAAAGCTTGATCCTAAACCAAAAACATTTCCTACACCACTTAATATTTCACGATTACTTGTAAATTTTGCTATCATAAAGCTCAATGCTTGAATAAAAAGCATTAAAACAAGTGAATTAATTACTAATAATAATCCATTTATTGTCATCATGGCTTTACTATATAAAATAAAACTAAATATAACATATAATAACCAAATAAATAATCCAACTGTATAATTTCCTAGTAATAATTGGCGATTCATACTTTTATAACTTACTGGTGATACTAAGTTGCGACGTTTTATCTTTTCTTCATTAAAAGATACCATGATCATTGTTACAATAACCATTGTTATAGTTATTAACATATAATTAGAAAAATTATAATAGGTAGCAGCTTTTGTAAAATCAATATCATTTTGCTTTTCCAACATGCTTACTTCTATATTTTTACTTAAATCTTCTTTAATTAATTTAGTTAACTTTTGATCACTAATTCCTGCTTTTAAATACAAATTAGCAGTATTTAGATACTTATTTAAAAGACTCTTACTATAAATACTATTATAAGAATCCGGCAATTCCATTGTTTCAATTTGAACATTCTTACCACTAATAAAATCAGATGTATAATTTTTAGGTATAATCATAATATAATCTACAGTTCGATAAAACAAAGCATCACGTAATTTTTCTTCTTGATCATCTAAATTAATTAATTTACCAGAATCTTGGATATATTCTTTTAATCCTTCAATTAGATTAGTATCTTCATCTCGATTAATAACAGCAACTTTAACATCTACCCGTTTATATTCAGTTGTACTAGAATTATATGTCCCTGCAAATATTGCTAATCCAAGAAATATAGCTGTATATATAATTATTAGTAAAGTATAAGTATTAGCAACTTTTAAATATTTTTTAAATACTGTCATATTGCTTCCTCCTTGTGAAGAATAATGATCCTGCAATTAGAAGAACACCAATTATAAATAGATAGATCATATTTGTTGTATAACGATTTAAACTATCATAATAGTAAAGAGCATATAATCCATCAGTTATTAGATTGACAGGATTGATATATGCTAATATTGGTAAATTGGTTTGCATCCAATATTTAATATCGATAATCATCATTCCCGAAAAGAACGATAGTACTAATGAAAAACTTGTTAAAAAAGATATTTTTGTATCTTCTTTTTTAAATTTCAAAACATTTCCAACAAAATTTCCTAATCCCACACCAGTAAAACATCCGATAGCAATTAAAATAATAATATAAACTGTTTGATTGCCAAAACCAACATCTAATCCAAATATCAGATAAGCCATCAAAATCATCATAATTGCAAACTGAATAATGAAAGCTGATAAAATTCCTGATAAAACAGTAACTATTTTTGAAATAGGTGAAACTCCTATTCTTGTTCCCTGTCTTGAAAGATTGGCTTCAATCTGACTCGTTGTTCGAAGACCACAAAAACTGGCATTTAAGCAATTCATTCCAATTAAAGTATAAAAATATACAACGGTTAAATCTGTATTACCACCAATATTCAATGTTTTAAAATTATCCTTAGATAAATTAATAGCATCTAAAATATTAGTTTGTAAAATGTCAGGACTTAAATCAGTAATATTCTTAATTGTACTCATTGTACTATTATACTCATTTGCAATACTTTCAAGAATTGTCTCATCAATTCCAGTATCATTTACTACTAATTCAATTTTATCACTTACAAGATAATAACCTTTAATTTTCTCATCTTTTAATAATTGTTTTGCTTCGTTCAAATTTTTAACTTTTAAATTAATTAGTTTTTCATTACCATTTTCTAATGATTCTAATGTTTGTTTAAAATATGAATTTTCTTGTTTTTCAACAAGAGCAACATTAATTGTTTCAAATTTTTCACTAGCTGTTAAATTAGAAAATGCTAAATTAAAAAAAGTAGCAAGAGCAAGTGGAAATATTAACGTCCAAAATATTACCATTTTATTTCTAATTAATGTTTTAAATTGATATTTGAAAAAGTGAAAAAACATTAATCTCTTAACTCTTTTCCTGTTAGTTCTAGAAAAACATCATTTAATGTTGGACGTTCACTAAATATACTCGTATAACTAACATTATTTTCACGAACATAATCAATTAATTTACTTAAATTATCTTCTTTCGTTTTATAAGAAATATGAACTATATTATTTTCAATTTCAATATTAATTACTCGCTTACTATTTTTCAAACGATCAATAAAAGCTTGATTCATTGATTTTAATTCAACCGTAATTTTCTCACCTAAACTGATCATATCCTTCAATTCATCTTTTGTTCCTGAAGCAATTATTTTACCCTTATCCATAATAACAATTCGATTACATAGCTGCTCTACTTCTTCCATATAATGAGTAGTATAGACAATTGTAGCTCCTAATTCATTTAATTTTTTTATTCCCTCAAGAATATTATTTCTACTTTGAGGATCTACTGCTACAGTTGGCTCATCTAAAAAAATTAATTTTGGTTTATGAGCTATTCCACAAGCAATATTTAATCTTCTTAATAATCCTCCACTTAATTGCTTAGGTTTAAATTTTTTAAATTCATTCAAACCTACTAAATCTATAGCATCTTGAACATAATTATTTCTAATTTTTTTATCTTTAATATAAAGTCCACAAAAATAATCAATATTTTCAATTACACTTAACTCTTCAAATACTGCAACATCTTGAAAAACAACTCCTATTTTGCTTTTAATATCATAGGCAGTTGGACTCATCTCTTGATTAAAAATACAAATTTTACCAGAATCATACTTTAATAATGATAAAATAGTATTTATAGTAGTAGACTTACCACTACCATTAGGTCCTAATAAACCTAAAATTTCACCTTCATAAACATCTAAACTAAAATCATCTAAAGCTACTAGATCACCATATCTTTTAGTTAGATTTTTAATTTCTATGATCTTTTCCATATTATCTTCTCCTTTTATGTCAC
>BAHP02000121.1 GCA_000508865.1 Clostridiales bacterium VE202-01 | reverse complement strand
CTATGAAAAATTTTTACACAGGTATAAATAGATTTATGTGGCAACATTCATTTATAAAATCTTGTACTCACTTTGCATCAAGATTTTGCCCATATATGATGGTCATTTTTTACTTATTATTTTTACTTAAAATGTATCTAAATCGCCCAAATAATTTACTGATATTAGCTGCTGAACCAATATGTGTTGTTTGTATCACATTAATTCTTAGAGTTATTATTGATCGTAAAAGACCTACTGAAAAATACGATTTTAAACCAATTGACGGTAGTAGAAAAACAGGACATTCTTTTCCTAGTATCCATGTTGCTGCCTCTGTGTCAATTGCTTTAGCAGTACTAAGATATGGACCAAATATGGGATTATTATTATCAGCTTTATCAATTGCTATTACTATTGCAAGAATTCTTTCTGGAGTTCATTATATTAGTGATATTGTTGCAAGTATTGCTATTGCATTAGCTATAAATCTAATTTAGAATAGCCTACACCAATATAATTTCTTTTTTTACTCTAGGATAAATGTAAAAAGAGATTTCTTATATTACTAATAAATTATCGTAGTTTTTGAAATCTCTTTTTTTATTACAAATTATTCCAACATTCATTAGTGCTTCATTTATTTTTAATATATTTAAAACAGTTTTTCAATAAAAAATCAATAATTATACAAAGACACTTAAATGCATTATAATAAGCTGCTTAATTAGATTGATTGTTTTCTTAGTCTAATTGTGTTAAAAAAGACAATGTTTTCAGCCATATTAAACTGACTCATTGTCTTTTAATTTATTTTATTATAGCTCAATTTAATATTTCTTTCCACTTAATAAATAATACCATGTATTTTTACCAACTATTCCATCTTGCTGTAAATTTCTATTTTGTTGAAACACTATGATTGCTCTTTTAGTCTTTTGTCCAAAAATACCATCTTCTTCCAAATTAAAGCCTACACTATTCAATCTCTCCTGAATCAACTTTGTAATATTACCACGCGCATTAATTTTGATAGTTGGACACAGATCTAAAAGCATAGAACTATTTAAACCGTTTTCAGCCATATTATAATGAAATTGATTATTTAACTCTTTTTGCAATCTTGCAATCCATCCATCATACTCTGTTTTAGTTTGATTATTACAAATAATACCATCATAAATTGCCTTTGCAATCTTAGTGGCCCCTATATCTAAATATCTATCAGCATCGTCACTATCAACAAAACATATTTCAATTAACATGCTTTTAGCTTTTGTTTTTCTTATTACATACAAATTAGATCCATCTTTGATACCACGATTATTAAATCCTAATGTTGAAATATTTTTGCATATATTTAATGCTTCTGGATATTCATTACCTTTATATGTATATATTTCAGTTCCTTTTCCACCACCAGCATTAAAATGAATTGAAATAAAATAATCTAAATCTTGTTGATTTGATAATCTCACACATTCACTAAGATAAGCATTTTGTGTATTTGCTTTATCTACTGTACAGTCAATAACTTCATTACCACTATTCTTTAATAATTCCACTAATATCTTTCCAACATTTCTCGTTTCTAAACTTTCATTGATGAAGCCAATAGCCCCTGAGCCTGGTCCATTTAATGTATGCCCACAATTAATCGCTATTTTCATCTACGCTTCTGCCTCTATTATCAGTTATCCCCGGTGTTGTTGGATCATTGACTGCATTCCATACACTAACAAAAACCAAGCTTAAAACATAAGGATTACCTAGAGCATCTATCAAAACTTTTAATAATGTATCCCAAGTAGTTAGATCTTCCGCTTTTAATCCAGCATAAGCCAATATAGGTGTTAATACTGCTAATATTAATTGAATGATAAAAATTGGGTTTTTAAATCTAATTAATAAGTTTATTCTTTTCAAAATGACACATCCTTTACTATGCAGTTCTTTTCCACATATAACATGTTATATAAGGTTGAAGTCGAGTTGGGATGTTTCCATTTGATTCTACTACAAGCGTACTATGATTTACATTGGCATTAGAAACTGTATTTGCTTGTATATTTATTGAATAGGTAGTATAGCCTGGTACAGGATTTTGAGCATAATATCCTAATCTATTACCATTATTTCCTGTTGCACCAATTAACGCTCTTAAATCTGCATCTTTAGCACCTGCCATTTTTTCTACTGTATCAAAATCAGTATCTGTTGTGTCAACACCAACTGGGACACGTCCATTACCCCATCTAACCCACGTACCGCCAAATGTTGTTTGTGGAGATGTTGATGACGTACTTATATAAATACAACCTACAGGATGCATTAGTAAAAATAATTGTTTTGTTAGTGAGGTGATAGAATTAAATGCATCTTTTATTTCAGTTATTTGATCTAAAGCAATCATATTAAATTGTTTATTCCATGATGAGGTGTTTTTTAAATAAAAATCACCATTAGTAGTATTGATATAATAGTCTCCACTTTTTCCTAATGAAGATGTAGGCGTTGTAGTTCCATTTCTAATAATTACAACACTATTAGCTGCTTCATTAGCACTTTGTGTCGCTTGAGTAGCATTAGTTACTGCTGTTCGTGCTTCATTTGTTACACTTAGAGCAGTAACTGTAGCTTTTTTAGCCTCATTTGTAGCATTTATTGAATTTGTCAATGCTGAAGATATTTCATCCTGTTGAAGTGTAGCTTGTTCAACTAGATTAGTTACTTGTTCTTGATGGCTAGTTGATGTAGAAATTAACTCATTGACAGTATTTTTCACATTTAAATCAATATAATCACTTGTTACTTTGATTACCATATCTTGCCATGTATTTTCTTCAGGTAAAATATTGCCACTACCTGCTGTTGCACAAATTTTATATACAATTGGATTTGTCTGAATTGTTTCATCTCCATTAGATAACGAAAATGCAATCGCTACATAACCATCAAGTTCAAATGCTTGTGGTGGTAATTTAAATATTCCATCAGTGATTTTTAACTGAAATGTTTTTGTATCACGATTATTTTCTAAAAAACGATTACTTAAATATTTATAATGGGGTATGGCAACATAACTTTCATATTTACTATCTTTTATAAACTTAAATTCAATATTCCCGCTAAACTGAGCTGGAATATCATTAATATCACATGTAAGATCATATCCCTGCTGTGTAATTGTTGAAACGATCATTGGCTCATTCCTCCTTCTATTTTTTCATTTAGTTCTTGGATTGCTTTATAAGCAACAGCAAGTGCATTAATAATATTTATACTATTACCATCAAAACTAACTAATTTATTTGATAATCTATAATCATCACCAATTAGAAATCCTATTTGTTGTTCATTATCTTGGGTATAAGTATATATGTCAGTTTTGATTACTTCTTCTAAACCTTTATTAAATAAATCTATATTTTGTTTTTCTTGTAATTCACTTTGATAAATTTTATTAGTAACAATATTCTTAGTTTCAATGTTTTCTATACTCAAAATATCTGGTTTTAAATATCCGTTTTGATAATTATTATCATCTGTTGTAATAGACCAGTCTAATATTTTAGAAGAATTACTATTCAAATTAAATTTTAAACTTCCTGATTCTGCATTCATTTGATAATTACTAATACATTGTAATCCCTTATTTGTAACCTCCCAGCCACCAATAGTTCCATCAATGCACTCAATAACAATATCTTTTAGAATTCCCTTTTTAATAAATGAAGCATCTAATTTCATATCTATTCCCCAGGCAATATCAAATGGTCCATCTTTTCCCTGATTACTAAAAGCTATGCCCTTATTATCAATTCTCAAAATATTTTTTGCTTCATTTATATCATCATTATCCATATAATATGTAGCTCGCGGTTTCCCAAAACTATCTGTTTTAGTATATACAAAGCCACCATTATTCCCATTAATTGACTCTACTCTTTCATTGATCATTTCCTGAAAAAGCTGTGTATTTAAATTTACACTATTATTAACTCGTGATATATCACGATTAGTGGTAACTACAATATCAGAGCTTGTCGCGATTGTTTTATCTAAAGTTATTTTAGAATTCGATAAATCAAGATAATCTTTTTCTAAAACTATGCATAAGAAATAATCATCTAGTTTGTGCTCTTTGGAAATACATTTCAAATTATCTCCTAATCTAATTTTTTCAATATCAACTTCTACTAGCGACAAATCAATTGCTGTAATTGTTAATGACAATGACAATTTGGTAAGTTGTGATAAATCCTGTTTAGCTTTTTCTAATAAGACTTGCGGACTACTTATATTTTCATATTCTCTAGTACTATATATCCAGCCATACTTTAATACTGCATCTTCATCAAAAATATAATCTTTATCATTATTTACACTTTCTATAGTAATTGGTAAATCTGTTTCTTGATCTTTTTTTCCTAATGGAATTAGTGCCGTTATTAAATCAACTGATGTAATATATTGTTCTAAATCTAGAATATTTTTTTTGAATTTTATTTCTTGGGAATTTAAGTAATTGCAATTATATGTATAATCAAGATAATTTTTATTATTTTCTTCTCTAATTGATAAATATCCACCATACTGATCAATTAAAATATCTTGAATACTATTCATTGTTGTCATTCTTTTACTATCTTTATTATTGATAAGAATATTATTATCAATAATATTTCCGATATAAATTCGTTTGTTCTCCTCGACCATCTGGTTATGTCTATCTAGTCTGCTTTTTAAATAAGCTTCAACAGATACATCTTCATAAACCATCAATGGTTGAATCGTATCATTTAAATAACCTAATACTCCTTCACAAGTATAAGTTCTTATTCCATCAATTGTATCAGAACTATCTATTACTCTTCCTTTAAACATTAATTCTTGGCCATCTTGATTTATTTCGATCAATTTCAATACTGAGACTAATTTGTTAATTTTATTGTAATGTGGATGAGTAGGAAGAAGTGTAAAAATTAAAGTATTTGATGTATTTACTTTTTGTTTTAAATCTAGTTTAATACAACGATAATCATAACTAGATGAATCATGAATTACATACTCATCACATAATAATTTAACGATCATAATCTTTCATCCTCATCATTTAAATAATGTTTTTTAAACGGGTTAGCAATAATTTTAATAGTAATTTTATTAACTAGATTATCATCTCTATTATCTAATTCAATTGTCATTCTTCCCTCATAATAATATTCACTATCACTAGTAATAACTGCTTTTACTCTTTTTCCATGAAACAAATTATATAATTTATCAATATATTGATGCCATATCTCAGTTTTTTCTATACTATCAACATTAACAGTAATCGTTCTTTGCTGATAGGTTGGCTTTCCATACACTTCTGTTAAATCAATGTAATTGTTGGAATATGGAATAGCAATGATATTAGTAATTACTTCAGGTGTCCCAATGTTATAACTTAAGATTCGCATTTTAAAATCATCTTTTAAAGAATATTTCTTTTCTTTAATTTCATCACTTTGATATAAGATCAAATCTATCATGCCCCATGTCGCCCCTTTCTATTAGTTTCTCTAGCTAATTCTACGTCTATCGTTGGAGTAATTATTTTACCAACTTCTGTTTTATCCATATACACATCCATTTTAATTTTAGACATGCTGGCTGCTAATTTATCATAATCAATTATTTCTTCATTAATGCTATTATCCCGACTAAAAGCTAAAGATAAATCATCTGTAAACCAAGAATTAGATGTCATAGCTGATTGTTTAAGTTTTCTAAATCCTGAATCAGCAGCATTGATCATATCTTTTGTAGCTAAAGGCATTGCTAATTCAAAACCAACAGCAATCCCGCTAGGTAAATATTTTCCAATTTCGTCACGCATTTTATGAGAAGGAGAGAAAATATCAAAGAAATCAGTAATAGCATCAAAAACTCCAGTACACGCTTTTTTAACTATTTTAATCAATCCTGTTATCCCTTTTGTAAAACCGTCAGCTATACCACTTATTATATTTTTACCTAATTCAAGCCAATCAGTATTTTTAATAGTATCTATAATTTTTGAGGCAATTGTTTTTGCTGTTTCTTTAATATTATTTAATAAACTACTAAGACCATTAAGAATAAACATCATCACATCATACCCTAATTTATACCAGTCAATTTGACTAATTGTCATCATGAAATTCCCCATCAACTCTAAAGCCGTATTAATTAAATTCCCAACGATACTACTAATTCCCTCGATAATTTTTCCTAAAATTTGTTTTCCACTCTCTAACAATTCGGGACCTTTTTCTATTAAAACCGCAATAAACTGAGCAATAATTTCAGGAACTCTCTCCAACAAATTTGGCAGGGCTTCGAAAATTCCTGTCACCAAACTATCTAATAAGTTCATTCCCGTTTCAAGAACTAACGGCAAATTTTCAATTAAACCTTGAACAAGGGTCATGATCATATCAAAAGCAGCTGGTATTAATATCGGTAATTGCTGGGCAAAGCCGTTAATTAATGCTAGGATTACTGTTAATGCCGTTTGTGCTAACATTGGTATATTTTCTATTAAACCAAGTAATATTTGCGATAAAATACTAAAACCACTTTGGGTCAACTGCCCTGCCTGTTCATCAATAGATTCACAGAGCAATATTAACAAATCGCCTATCGTTTTAATAATTTCCGGCATCGCTTCACTAATACCATTCATCATTTGTCCTATTAAATTAGAACCTGTAGCTAACATCCCCTCTAATCCATCTTTTTCTAAGGATTCTTGTAATTCATTTACTGCCTGAATTCCAAAATCAGCAATTCCATTAAGTGGTTCCTGTAAACCAGAAAGCATTGTTACTCCCAAAGTTTTTACACCTGTTTCAATAGTTGTTAGTTTACCTGGTAACTGTTCAAATGGGCCACCCATTTTTAAAACTGCCTCAACTCCATTTTTTGTCATTGCAAATAATGAACTTGACAGGCTAGCAATTGCTTTGCCAGCACTTAATGCCCCTTCACCAATTGATTTTAATTTTGTTTTTAAAGTATCTTTTTTAGCTATTGAAGATGTTACTTTATTTACATTAGTGCTTAGTTGATCTACTGATTTATTCGAATCTAGTACTGCATTATCAATTGAATTTTTAATAAAGCTTGTAACTTTTGAAAATACACTTCTGGTTATTGATTCAATACCTTGCATTGATTTACTTAAACCATTTGAAACTTTTTGACTTACTATATCTATTCCTTTAGCTACATTATTTATAAGTTTTGCAACTTGATAAACCATTTTAGTCAATATCTCATCAAGTTTATTTGCTTTTTTTTCACTTTTTTCTAAGCTGTTTTCTACTTCTTTTAATTCATTTTTATCACCCATATAACCATCTCCTTTAATAAGGAAATGTAATGGCTCATTGGCTCTATTAAATTACTTTTCCATCTTTTATTTTTATTTCATTTTCATATCCACATTTTTTACATTTAATAAAGATTCCAGTAGAATTAGCAATATCATTAAATAACAGTAATTTTTTATGACATTTTTTACATGTAAACCAGTCTTTTCGCATTGCTGGTATTTTTATTATTCGTTTTACCATAAAGCTTGTCCTATAATTTCATCACTAATTGCAGTTTTTTCAAGTCTTAATTTATTTTGAATTTTTCTGATCCTAGATCTTTCTTTTTTATCAGCTATACTTGAAATATTTATACCTCGATAATACATTCTTTGTTTCAATTCACAATCTCCTAAACCATGAAATAAAGCTAAAAATTTAAACCAGTGCATATCACTTTTTAATAAATCAATCTGATAATATTGTAAAAATGCAGCAATAAAGTAATCTCCATCTATTTTAAAATCATATATCCTTACTTGTTTATCTAATTCAATATTATTTTCTTTACTATCTTTTTGTTCAACATTACCTTCAAAAAATTGTCTGATTGCTAAGAAGGTTTCCGTGTCTAGCGGCTTAGGAATTTCATCAACAAAAAGATTTAAAATTACATTTGTTAAATATTCCTTATCACAATTTTGATTATTTAAAGCATCGCTCAACTCTATCCAATATTTAAAATCAGTATTAATTAAAAAGTCTTTGTTCCGAACAGCGATGCTGTTCGGTAAAGACTCATATAATAGATTAATCATTATTTATAAATGATTTATGATGTTGAGCGCGATTTTTAGGCTGTAATGACATTCTTCTAACATTCATCTGTTCATTAACCTTTTCATTTAAATTCACTAAACTAATAAAGGCTTCCTCATATAATCTAAGATTTTGTTTACTTCCAAACAATGCAAGTGATGTATCAGGACCAAAAACATCATCAAAAAATTTCTGATAACATTTACAAATATCCTTAATTCGATCAATATCTTTACCATCTTTAGGCAAATTCTTGCTACTATCACTTAATTTATACATTGCTTTACTATACTTCTCTAAAAAATCAACATCTTCAAAATCAGCTTCTAATTCTAATCCATTATAATTCCATTTTCCTTGGCTCATAGACTCCTCCTAAATTTTATTTAAATGTTAATGATGTTCCAGCTTCATCTAATGTTGCTACACCTTTAATACTTCCAGATTTAGATTTTAACGTACCTGTATAAGAATATGTATCAGCATTATCACCATCAGTACCTGGGACTACAGCAAACAAGCGTTTTCTTGCTTCAAATTCGTTACTATTTTGTCCAACTGGTGCTGTCATATCAACGATAACAATTTCACGTACAGCATCATTACCTAATTTTTCATCTTCAGTAATTTCTGCAATATCCTGATGCACCTCATTATTAGTATATTGATCAAAAGTGTATTCAATTGATGGACTATACCCTGTTACATCTGTAATTTCACCAGTTTCATCAACATATTGACGTGAGTATTCTTTAGGATTTGCACTCTTTGCCATTGATGTAAATCCTGTCATTCTTAAAAATTTATCTCCTACTTTATAAAAAGCTACTTTTTTATTTCTTGTTACTAAAGTTTGTTCTCCTGCCATTTTTAATTCCTCCTATATAAAACTCTTAATTGTATTTGATATTTTGCTGTATCAGTTTCTTTTGTTTCTAAACTACTATCTTGAATAACCTCAATTGCATATACACCTTCAATATCAGGAAAATTATTTGCATCGTTTTGTTTTTTTATCCATTGTTCAAATAATTCATAGAAATCATTATTTTCCATATTTATACTATAATTACTGTCATATAATTTAATTGAAGTTAAAGCAAATTGATATTGTCTAATTGTAGAACCATCAATATACTGTTTGATAACCGGCTCACATGAAATTTTTTCAATTGAATATTCATCTGCATCACTTCCAAGATAATCAATATTAATTTTTTTTTGATTTAAATAAGGACATGTTAGCAAATAGTCTCTTATCGCTTTTGTTATACTCATTTTAATACTCCTTTTTACTAAAAATAGATTCTGCTTTTTATCTATTTTTATTCAAATTAATAATATCTATCTGATGCAAAACTATGATATTTTCAATTTGCTATTTTGATAGATTATCAATACTTTTTGTTTATTTTATTAATGTAAATTACACTTACTTAATTCTTTATACCTTAGCTAAGACTTTATTAATATGCATATTTTTTGTAGTAATTTCTTACTACACCCATATAATAACAGCAAATGTAAATAATTTAGTCCCAAATAAATCCCAATTAAAGTTCTATAGATTTTTTACATATATAATTATTAAGATCCTGGTCATTAAAAGGTGCTAATACTTTATCTAATTTGTTGCAAGCATTACTTAATGTTTTATAATATACAGTTCTTGAAATTCCTTTTTCCAAAGCTGTATATTCTCTTTTTGCTGCATTATCAGGTTCATTGGCATATATTAATACACATGTTTTTTCTTCATTAGTAAGTATTTTATTGATCGCTTCTTCAAGTCTTTTGATAAAAAATTCGTAATTATAAATAATAAGATCATAATGCTCTATTTTACTAACAATATCTTGCATCATTTTATTTATTTCTTGATGTTCATCGTCAATAATTATTTTTTTATCATTTAGTTCTTCTCTTGTTTTCTTTAATAAATAAAGAGTATGTTTCCATCGCTTCCAGTTTTTTAATTCATATTTACTTTCCTTCATCCCATTACCTCTTTCTTTGTAGATAAATTGTCTACTTCCAATCAAAAAAAATATATAACATTTCTGCTTTATTCATTTCTAATATTTTTGCAATTTCTATTATTTCTTCTGCTTTGAATTCTTTTTCACCATTTATTTTACTAATTAAACATGTTTTAGAAATCTGTAATATTTTTGCAATAGTATTCAAAGTATAATTACTTCGAACAATATAATTCATTAATTTATCGGTATTTGTCATTTTTTCCCTCCCTTTTTCTTAGTAGAAAAATTATCTACATATCTATATTAAGATTTTGTAGAAAAATTGTCAACACATTAAAATATTTATATTGTTTTGTTGAAAAAAAAGAAACATAATGTTATTATAATAATAAAAGGAAGTGAAAATATATGTCACATATGGGAAATAGAATCAAACAATTACGCGAAAAACATAAAATGACCCAAGATGAATTAGCACATAAATTAGGTTATTCATCTCGCTCATCTATTAATAAAATAGAAATTGGAAGAAGTGATCTTCCACAATCTAAAATTTCCTTAGCAGCAAAAATTTTACATACTGATCCTGCTTACTTATTAGGCTGGGAAGAAAACCTTAAACCAGTTGAGCATGAATTTGAAAAAATACCTGTTTATCCGCCCTTATGCTGTGGTGATGGCTATTTTACTGAAGATAATATCATTGATTATATTTCTATACCAAAAAAAATGTTACAACCTCATAAAAAGTATTTTGCCAATTATGCTATGGGTAATTCGATGATTGAAGAAAATATTAATGACGGGGATTTGATTATTTTTGAACATACTAATATCATTAATAATGGAGATATTGGATGTTTTTGTATTGATGAAAATGAAGCTACTTGTAAAATATTTAAACGAGATCCTGTTACATCTATAATTATGTTACTACCTGCAAATAATGATTTTCAGCCTATTATTATCACTTCAAAACATACTGGTTTTAAAATTATTGGTAAACTTGCTCTTGTAATAAATAATCGCCAAAAAAAGATGATTAAAGCTATTTAAAATAGAATAAATCATCTTTTTATTTTTAATATTTAATTATATTAAAATCATAATCAATAATAATTTTAGTATCTTGTCTCAAATTTCTTAAAGTATAAATCATTTTGTCTTCAGGAATCGATATACATCCTCCAGTAGCACCTTTTCCACTACAATGCAAAAATATTGCTGATCCCTTTCCGACAATCTGCTCCATATTATAACCAACCGCAAGACAATAATTATAAACATTACCATAATCAATAATATGCTCAGATCCTGCAGGATTATAGTTACTAATAGTAGAGGCATCTACCAATTTATTGTAATATTCAGGATCACCACCACCCCAATAATGATTATTGTTCACTTGTATATAACCTAGTGGACATCCAGGATCCCCTTTTATTCCAAATGGCGTATGAAGAGAAAAAATTCCTGTAGGAGTTTTTCCATCACCTTCCGCTAATTTGTTAATACCATTTTTTCCTACACGACCAAGTACTGAATAATTATCCATCCAATATCCATCCGCATCTTTACTATGCATTGAAACTGTCGCATAGCTGCCATTAAATACTGATACAATTATTAATTGTGAACTAGTTTGAGATGCCTTTAAATTTGCAACCCATGAATTATATTTATAAAAACTTTCTTTAGTATCGTCAGGAGTTTCTTCACCCTTCTCTATTAATTTTACTTCAACTGCTTCTAAACGGTAATTATATCCTTCAGTCCCTGCTGATTCTCCATTTTTAGCCCAGCCTAACCAGCCAAATTTCTGGGCATGTACTCGATAATATATATCATAGTAATTAGCCATTTCGCCAGTCAATCTTATCTGGATTGCTTCTAGCTGTTTTGCCTTTCCAATTGTCCCTGATATCTCACCATTTGCTTTCCAATTACTTTCCCAGCCGTAATCTTCTATATGTGATCGATATTGAATATTCCCTTGATATTTAGGATTCTCTAACGTTATCTTTATCGCTTCTAACTGTTTGGCTTTTCCACTAGTTCCTGAGATTGCTCCATCAAATACTTTTGTTTGCCAGCCGATATCTTGTACATGTGTGCTATAACTTACATAATGCTGTACAAATGGTCTTGTTGTTGCTCCTGGTGCTTCTCCACCTTTTTCTACCAGTACAACCTGGATTGCTTCTAGACGATAACTATATCCTGCTGTCCCTGCTGATTCTCCATTTTTAGCCCAATCTAACCAACCGAATTCCTGAGCATGTACGCGATAATAAATATCATAGTAATTAGCCATTTGACCAATTAACTTTATTTCAATAGCTTCTAATCTTTTTGATTGTCCACTTGTTCCTGATATTGCTCCATTACTTTGCCAGCTCTGCCAGCCAAGATCTTGTACATGACTTCGATATTGAATTGAACCTGAATAAAGCGGATTTTCTAATGCTG
>BAHP02000122.1 GCA_000508865.1 Clostridiales bacterium VE202-01 | reverse complement strand
AAGCTGCTTTATCGGTACTTAAACAAACAACTCTTTTAACATTGCATTCTATTGCTGCAGTTAAGACATTTTCTGTCCCTAGAACATTAGTTTTAACTGCTTCGATAGGAAAGAATTCACAGCTTGGTACCTGTTTTAAAGCAGCAGCATGATAGACATAATCAACACCATACATAGCATTTTTGATAGAATTTATATCTCTGACATTCCCGATATAAAACTTAAGCTTATGAAAAACATTAGGATATTTCGCCTGATATTCATGTCTCATATTATCCTGTTTTAATTCATCTCTAGAAAAGACTCTGATTTCTTTGATATCAGTTTCTAGAAATCTATTTAATACTGCATTACCGAAGGAACCAGTTCCTCCAGTAATTAATAATGTTTTATCTTTAAATTGACTCATCCTAGCTCCTCCTTAATCCCTCTTATATAGATCTCTTGTATAGATCTTATCTTCTACATCGCTTAATTCATCATTCATTCTATTTACTACGATTACATCACTTAGTCTTTTAAATTCTTCTAAATCTTTTATCACTTTACTGTTATAAAAATTATCTTCTTTTAATGTTGGTTCATATACCACTACTTCTATTCCTTTTGCTTTGATTCGTTTCATTATTCCCTGAATCGATGATGCCCTGAAGTTATCACTGTCTGTTTTCATTGTTAAGCGATATATTCCTACTACCTTAGGTCCTTTATCAATTATCATTTGCGCTATATGATCTTTTCTAGTTCTGTTACTTTCAACGATTGCACTGATTAGATTTTCTGGCACATCTTTATAATTAGCTTTTAACTGTTTAGTATCTTTTGGTAAACAGTATCCGCCATATCCGAATGATGGATTATTATAATGACTACCGATTCTTGGATCTAATCCTATTCCTTCAATTATCTGTTTAGTATTTAATCCTTTCATTTCTGCATATGTATCCAATTCATTGAAATATGATACTCTTAAAGCTAGATACGTATTAGCAAATAATTTAATTGCTTCTGCTTCTGTACTGTCAGTAAACAATATTGGAATATCTTCTTTAATAGCACCTTCTTTTAATAATCCTGCAAATTCTTTAGCTCTTTCACTTTGTTCACCTACTACTATTCTAGAAGGGTAAAGATTATCATACAAAGCTTTCCCTTCTCTTAAAAATTCTGGTGAAAACATTAAATTATCGATACCATATTTTTCTTTCATTGATTTTGTAAATCCTACAGGGATAGTTGATTTGATCACCATCACTGCATTTGGATTGATTTTCAATACCGATTCTATAGTTTCTTCTACAGATGAAGTATCGAAATAATTTTTTTTGGAATCATAATTAGTAGGAGTACTAATGATTACAAATTTGGCGTTATTAAAAGCAACTTCTTTATCAAGAGTTGCTTTTAAATCTAAGTCTTTAGTTTTTAAATATTCTTCAATTTCTTTATCTTTAATAGGAGAGATACGATTATTAATCATATCTACTTTTTCCTTAACAACATCTAAAGCAATGACTTCATGATGCTGTGATAATAATGTTGCGATACTCAATCCAACATATCCTGTTCCTGCTACTGCTATTTTCATTTTTCTCTCCATATACTTTTAATAAAATCTTTAAATTTCGCTTTCAATGAATAACCTGCATATTTTTTCATTACAAATTTAATTCCTTTATTTTTATACTCTATCTTAAAATCATCATAATCAATTGGTTTTTCAGCTGGTCGATTAAGATTATTTTGATATTTAATATACTCGTTGCTAAAACATTGCTCTAGTACAATATCATTATTTTTTTTATTAAAATTTTTAATATCTTCAATTATATGTTTTCCTTTAGCTGTATTTACCAATATCTCAGATACTCCGTTATTTCTTGGAAAATCCGGCATTATTTTTTCAATCCCCCAAAAATCTCCAAGAGTAATATCAGTAATTCTTTCAATTTTAGCAAACTCACATTTAAAACATTTTTCAGTTAAAATTAAACGTCTTAAAAAAAGTCTATTATACATTTTTGTATCAAAAGAATTTATTTTTTCTTTACCATTTTCAAATTTTGCATAAGAAGAATATGACTTTTTACATCCTTTATACCTAAAAGAAAAATCAACAAGTTTGGATTTATTTTTTATTTCAAGCCATTGTACATAATCAAACCAAATTTTTGGCTTTGGCGTTCCATGACAAATGATATCAATTCTAATAAGATTAGTATCATCTATTTTTTATTATGTATCAAATTAGTTAAAACTTTATGTTGACATGGTGTACCAGAAAATACCACTAATTTACCTTGTTTTAAATCAGTAATAACACTTTCAAATACCCCTTTTAAATTACTTTGAACATATTTTGAACCATTAAACTTCAAACATTCATCTACAGAATCAGCTGACATATGTTTAACATTAAGATTTTCATCAAAAGCTGCACCATACACAATTATTTCATTTTTCGAATATAATCTAAAAATTGTGTTAATTATTTCTGTAAATGCTCCACCTGAAGATGATTTTCTTAATATTTTTTCATTATTTTTAAAAGCATATACTTCTAATGGCATTATAATCCCCCTATCGTTTTAATATACCATCCTACTACAAGGGCCATTTTCAAATTCAACATTTTTATCAGATAATAAACTAGTAGCCAACTCAACAAATCTTTGTGCTGCAATTTTTTCATTCCATTGATTTTGAATTGTAAAATATGCATTCTGTGCAATACTATATTGTCTTTGATGATCTAAAAGTAGGCTAATAACTTCTTCATATGGAATATAATTTTTCTTATAATCATACACTATCCCATTACAACCCGAATCTATTAAAAATGGTACAGATCCCATCGCTTTACTAGCAACAACAGCACAAGCACTATTCATTGCCTCATTGATAACCGCGCCCCATCCTTCATTAGAGTCACTAGTAGCTAAAAGAATTCCTGCTGAAAGCATTTTTGTTCTAACATCTTCTGGTGACATACTTCCTAAAAATTTAACATATGTTTCTAATTTATATTTACTTACTAAAACATCTAAGTCTTTCCTTAATGGTCCAGTTCCAATAATTTCCAGCTCAAAATCAATGTGGTTATTTTTTAATTCTTTTGCTAGCATAATTGCAGTCTCTGGGTGTTTCCATTTTAATAGCCTTCCTACCCATAAAATCTTTTTCTTTGATTTTTTATTTAATATTAAATCAATATCATAATTGTATGTCATTGGAAAATATCCCCATTTAAAGCATTTCTTAAAAAAAAGCCCACATAATGCTAGATCACTTGCCGCATATGCACTTAAACAAAGCACATATCGCCTATCACTTTTTTTTAAATAATAATTCTTAAAACGATCTTTGATTCCTTTTGGAGACAAAATCTTATATTTCCCACCTTTAAAAAATCTTTCTCCACATTCAAAAATTATTGCATTTGTATTTTCTAAGCATATATCAATCCATTGTGAAACATATGATTGCGATATAATTATTACATCACTATTTTTTACATAATGTATCGCCCTACTCATCATATCATTTGATTCATATGCTTTGATCTCAAAATCATTTTCTTGTACCCGCCAACCAATATTCTTTTTCTCTTCATTTAATTTTGCTAACGAAATAAAATAAAATTCTATATTTTTATTGCTTACTAACTCATTACAAAATGGCTGTTGATGATGTGAAATAAAATTTGATATAAAAATAATTTTCATTTTTTAAATTGATTCAATAGACTTTTTTAAAAAATCTATTGCTTTTTTCCTTTCAAGTTTTAATATTTCGGTTGCATATGTAAAATCCAAAGAAGTTAAATTTATCTTATCTTCATTTAGTTTATTAATAAATTGAGATTCTAATTTACACATTTTTAAAATAGACCAAAGACGCGCTGACTGATCAGAAGAATGATTATATTTTCTTTTAAACGTAAAAAATAATTTTTTAAAATTTATTGAAAAAACAGTTCCATGAAAAGAATCAGTACAAATTATCTCCGCATTTTTTATAAGATATAAAAATTCTTCAGGCCCTCCAACAATAACCTCACATGATTTTATTTTTTCAAAATCTTTATACCAATATGCAAAAGAATAAACCATATAATTTGTTGTTTCTTGTATCCTTTTTATATAATCTATTACACCTTGATCTGGCTTATCCAAAAAGAATAGACATATATATTTATTTTTTTTATCTAATTTTGTTGATAATTTTTTACTCCATTGATCACTTCCTAATAAAAGCGTGGGATCAACAATTTGCGGTACTTTTTCACCAATTAATTCATAAATAATATCAACCCCTGATGATTCTCTTACAGAAATATTTTTATACTCACCTATATATTTTTTATAAGTTTTTTTATTGTATTCTTCTAATGTATCTGTTCCAAAACTTGGTGCCCAAGCAATTCTTTTTTTCTTAGGAGCAAATCTCAAAAACCACATAGGATTTTTAATAAACCAACTTCCACTCCAAATTTGGTCACTACCACTAATAAAAGCTATATACGAATTCGTTTTTGCAATTTTTTTTAATTCTTTATATGAATAATTTTTTAGTGTTATTTCTTTTGTGATAAATTCATTCATATATTTACAATTTTCTTTAAGTAATCCATTTTTAGTATTTTCTTTATAAGCATTTAATATTTCATTAAATTTATTTCGATATTTTGGATATTTTAAAAACATCCAGTATCTATTAAGTCTAAAATTAATTCCCTGCAATATTCTTCCAAATCCATGTTCTGTACGAATTAATAAAATTGGTTCATACCCCAAATCCTTGATTATTTGTTGGGTGGCATAACATTGCAAAATCGAGCCAAAATTATTATGCCAATATGTCACTTGTCCAATTTTTTTTATTTCATTTTTCATATTAATTACCAATAACATCCATTTTCTACATTATTTGCATTTTTAGGTTTATCTTTATCATTTGGTCTTACCCAATATTCGTTATAAAATTTGGAAACCTCACTATTATCCCATCGTGATCCTTTTATTCCAAAAAGAATCTGTGTTGCCCCTCCAAGATGTATTACAATCTTACCGGCTTTCTTTAACTTTGCAGCTAAAGGAAAACCATATGCACCACATCCTATAATCGCAACATCAAAATCTATTTTTAATGCTTCTTCATACATATAATCCAAAGCTTCAAACCAACTTGTAAATCTGTCATCTTTTTCTCCAGCAATTGTTTGTACTGCTTTTAAAGTATATAATTCAAATTCAGGTAAAATATTTTTATTAGCAAAAATTTTATTTCTTCTTTTATACTGCTCTTCTATTGTTTTATTAAATGGATGAATAACTAATATTTTTTTACCTTCTAATGCTGAAGTCCAAGGAGTATCTTCTTCATAATAAGGTTCCAATGAAGAAAGATGCGTTAACTTCATATTTTTAGAACAAATTTCATTTATTAAATAATCTTGCATTATAGTTTTCCAAGCGCCTAACAAATCCACTTCCTTAGATGCATCTATCATAAGATTCCCGAATTTAATTGCAGTTTTTTCACCATATGGAAATAACCCTGCATTTCTGTATATAGATAATAACGGTTTCTTTCTAATCCTTTTTTTTACTCTTAAATTAATTCCTATAGTTTCAGCTGTAATATATGCTTCATTTGAACCATATCTTGCAATCATTCTTGGTTTTCCATCCAATATCCACTTTTTTATTAATTGATTAGTATCATATCTATCCAATATTTCTAACTTATATTTATGTTTAACAAACCTGTTTAAATCCACTTTATTTAAAAAAATATTAAATTTTGATTTAAAAAAATATTTAATCCAAATAATTTTTTTCATTTTAATTTTCTCCTATCCTTTTTCAATCTATATAATTTATTTGAATTTTAACTTTGATATGATAAGCTTATTTGCAATATTCCACAAATATTTATACTCAGCAGTATAAAAATTAAATAAAATAAACAATCCATTTGGAACTATTATGCAAATTATAAATTTAAGAACAAAATTTTTGACTTTAAAATCAATAGCCATTAAAATAACAAAAATCAATAAAAGCTGAATTATAAATTTTCCTAAAAATTTACCATATTCTATAAATCTTATTTTAAATTTATGTTTATATAAAACATAAGGATCTACCCATAGACTAGTTAAACAATAACTCATAACAGTACCAATAAATACTCCTTTTAAACCTAAAATCTGTGCCCCTACTATAGATATAAAAATATTTAATATTGCCATGATCCAGGGTTTATATCTAGTATTCCAAAATAATCCTAATGAATCTACAAATGTACCTGGTATAGATATAATTCCTTTAATAAAAAAAGCAAGAACAATAATTGTCATTGTTATATTATCCAAAACATATTTACTGCCTATCCATAATTCAATAAAAGGATTTAATAAAAAAATAAAACATAAACTACAAAAACCATATATCCATATACCTAAAAATTGCATTACTCTAAAAATAAAATAAACTTTTTCAGAACTTTCTGTAACATTCAAATTTCCTATGCTAGCTGAAGCAGAACTGAATATTAACAATGCAAATGTAGTAATAATTCCAATAATCATTGAATAATTAGAATACAACCCTACCCAAAAAACTCCTAAAAAAGATGAAATAATAATATTATCTGTACTATTAATAATAGTATTTCCAAATTTATGATACATCATTGCTTTTAAGTCTTTAAATAATTTTTTTATTTCTATTCTAGATAATCTTGACTTATTATTTTTTAAATAAGGATAATATTTATTAGCTACTTGACTAATTCTTAAATTTGATAAAAAAGTACATATTACCATTATAGAAATATATATAATATAATTTTTTGTTATAAGTAAAAATATAATTTGTAATACATTTTGTAAAACTAAAAATACATTGCGGTTAATAACATTCATATATTCTTTTTGGTCAGCAGTAATAATCGACCTTTTATAAGCACAAAAAATAACTAATAGCAGAATTTAGAACATATAAAAAATATATAATATGTAAATTAGGAATATCAGTATCAGTTTTAACAATATAATTTAAAAATGGCATTGTAATTAAGCCAAACATAATTATAACTGTACCTATAATTCTATAAGCACGTGCATAAAAATTCATATATTTACATATTGCATCTTCATCTTTTTCAGCTAATGGTTTATAAAGATTTATTATTATTGCGTTTCCTATTCCTAAATCAGATAAAGCCAATATTGATAATACATTAGTAAATAATCCACTTAACCCAAGATATTCTGTTGATAATAAATGAATAAACACGGTTCTACTAATAAAAGATAGAAACATATTAAATATTTGGGCAAGTGTTGAAATTTTTAAATTTCTAAAAGTATTTTCTGCTCTCATTTTCTATCTCCAATTCTATATTTTATTAATAAACATAATCATTTCTTTAACAATATTTTCATAATTATAGTTATTAAAAATATAATCATACGCTAATTTACTATTTTTATTTACAAAATTAGAATCAAACTTTTCTAATTTTAAAATTTCGTTAGCTATAGATTTTGGTGTCTCATCTTTTGTTATATATAAAAATTTACTTATTTCTTCAGGTAATGTTTTAAAGTTTGTAGATACAATAGGAGTTCCGGACAATATATATTCTATAAGTTTTGAAGGAAATCCAAAAATATCGGTATAAGAGTTTGAAGTACGAATGTTCAATAATATATCCGCTTGACTCAAAACACTTTTTATTTCTTCATTTTTTAAATATCCACAATAAATAATATTTTCATATTTTGATTGATATTCCTTTACTAAATCTAATAATGGACCTGTTCCATAAATATGTAATTCATATTTATTTTCAGGAAGAAGTGTAACAGCATCTAATAATTCCTGTATACCATCATATGAAATGAGTGTGCCTGTATAAACTATCCTTTTTCTTATATGTTTTTTTTCAGATAATGTTAAAAAATTTTCTTTCTCATTATGTCCTATTTTAGTTAACATGCATGGATTTTATCTAAATTTAGATAACTAAAAACATCTGAACTTAATGCAAGTGCTCCAGACATATTTTTTGCTAATGCTTCTCCAATCTTATAAAAATAGTAAAAATATAAATTTCTAAATCCTTTTTTCTCAAAATTACCTAAAGCAGTGTCAATGATTAAATTAACAACAGTTAAATTAAATCTATTTTTCAAATATAAAAGTCCTATTTCTATATCAGCAGGTGTATTCAATATAATTATTTTTTTTGATAATTTTTATTATCTATACACCATTTTTTAATATAAGAAACAGTTTTATATATTCTATAAAAATCATCAACAATTAATTTTCTCTTAGTAGGCAAAATATCAATTGTCATTTTTTCTAATTTATTAGTTGTATTTTTATCTCTAATTGCTTTATTAATTGATAAAACAGTCAATGAATCACCAATTTGCTTATGCATTTCGCAAAGAAGATTTTTTTCATAAACACTATTTTTTTCTGGCAAAATCTGCCCTATAAATAAATATTTAATATAGCCTTTTACTATCATAACTCTTCTCCTATATTTGTTTTAGCAATTAAAAATAGTGTTGCGATTGGTACGGTAAAATTTGCACCCCCAACAAGAATAGCTGCTTCTGAAGATGATTGAGCCAACAAAATTAATATAGACATTATTGCCATTTTAGATGTTTTAGACTGAAAATTTAATAAAATTTTCATAGAATTATATAAATAACTGTACAATAACACTATTCCACTTATTCCCAAAGAAGCTAAAACACTTAATGGACCATTATGAGTATTTGTAAGATGATAATTTCCAAAATTACCAAAAAATAAATAATTTTTCAAATCATTTAAAACTTCTATAAAATATCCTTCACGTCCAGAATAAAACTCTTTACCCATTATTACTAAATCACTGAAATAATTATTTTCATATAAATAAGAATATAAAAATAAAAAAACTATTGGTATCATTAAACCTATAATAATCCACAATTTCTTATATTTATACTAAATGGCCAGAAAAAATATATTACTAATGCAATTGATACTAACATACATGTTCTTGACTCCGTTAAAAATATTAAATATATTAAATATACTATTAATATAAATAATAAAAATTTAATTTTTTTGATTTAATATATTCAAAAAACGAAAGCGTGATTGATATGGTTAAAAAAATATATATGGCTGTAGAATTAGGATTGCTATATCCTAAATTTAATAGTGTAGTCAATTTTTCATGCGTATATGCATAAGAAGAAAATGATAATAAACAAAATAAAATACCAATAAATACATTAATACCAAGTATTTCTTTTATAGTCGTATCATCTAAATCAATAAAAAATACATAAAAAATACCAAATATTAAACCTAAATAATTCATTATAGCAGAAAAATGAATATCAAAAGTAAACTTTCCAGGATTTAAGATACAAGAAATTAACAATGAAACTAAAATCAATATAATTATAATAAGGTTTTTAAAATTATTTTTTTTCAACCCGATTCTATTTCTTTGAATATTTACAATTGTATATAAAAAAGGACTATATTAATAATATAAAATGAATAATAACATAAACGTTGAATAGAGGTAACTGAAAAAGGAATAGCTACATATAAGATAGCTTCTAATAACCACAATATTTTAAATCCACTTTTAATTACTTTTATTTTCATATTAATCCTCTTCTTCTATATGATTATATAAATCTACATAATGACTTAACATTTCATTTAAATTAAATTTTTTATTTAATTTAATTACTAATTTCTCATTCATAATTTTAAAAAATTAATTTTTTTGTAAGTTCATCTATATTATGAGATTTTACAATGCAAGATTCTTTTAATTCAACAACCTCAGGACAAGCTGTTGAATCATAAACAATCGCTGGTGTTCCACAAGCTAAAGCTTCAGCAACAACCAAGCCAAATGTTTCCTCAATAGATAAATTAATAAAAACATCTGCTAAAGTATAAAATTTTACTAGTTCTTCTATATTTTCAGTTCGAGAAATTCCAATCATATTTTTTGGTAAATCTTCTATCTGTTCATCTAATAATCCAATCAAAATAATTACACTATCATCATCTATTTTTTTGATAATTCAATAAATTCATTTAGACCTTTCCCACTATTCCAAACACTTGCAACTCCTAGAATTACAAATTTATTTTCAATACCCAATTTTTTTCTCAAAGTAGATTGAACTGGTTTAAATACGTTTGTATCTATACCATTATAAATACACTTAATATTTTTTCCTTTAAAAAAAGAATTTTCTACTGTCTCTTTTAACCAATTTGAAACTGTAACAATATGAAATTTATCTATAGATGTAAAATATTCTTTTTTATCATTAAAGTTTTTAAATGTTCTATCCCTAATACTGTCAGGATATGTATTTAATTGCTTACAATTTTGGCAATGTGTTTTCCATTTATAACATTTTGCTTTTGTAAAATGTGCACATTTACCAGTAAACGGCCAACAGTCATGAAATGTCCAAACCACATTAACATTTGATTTTTTTAAATAATTGAAAAGAATTGGAAAATTTAAATAATGTCCATGTATATTATGTAAATGAATAATATCAGGATTTATTCTTTTTATGTATTTAATAAATTTTATAGTGCTAAATATTGATCCATAACCTTGTAAACAAAATTTCCGTGACATAAAACTATGTAAATGATTATCTATTCGATTACCTATTTTATATGTGTTATGTCTATTACTATTACCAATTCCATAAGCTATGTAATTTTCTATATTTAAACTATCTAAATAGTCACTTATTTCTACAGCAATTTTACCAGTACTTCCAGAACCACAAACAGAATTAATTTGTAATATTTTCATACAATCCCCCTTTATTTTACCGATAAAAATTCAATAATCTTGTTGCCTTGAATTTCAGCTATCTTATTATTAAAAATATAATTCATAGCTGCTTTACCCTTATCTAATAATTCATCATGTGGTATCGATAGAATATTTTCTAAAGTTTTATTTAATCCATCAATAGTTTCATTTTCTAATACATAACAATATTTATAATATTCATCAGGAATACCTGGTAATTTAGTAGTCAATAGTGGTGTTCCGCAAGCCATATATTCAATTGTTTTTGAAGGAAATGAAAACTTTGTATATTCTTCTTTACTATCTCTAATATTGACTAATAATGAAGCCCTATGCTCATACTCTAAAACTACATCTCTATTAACTCTTCCAAAAAATTTAATTCTTTTATCACTTTTAGCATATTCTTTAATTTCTTTTTCAAAATCACCAGATCCAAACAACCATAATTCAAAATCATTTTTAGTCAACATAAAACCTTTAATTAACATTTCAATTCGATGTTTTTTATTAAGCATTCCAGCATACATAATTGCTTTTTCTTTTTTCAAATTATTATATTTTTCATTTGTAATAAACAAATTTTTATTTGCAATTCCTTCAATGATTAAACAAGGTTTATCCGACACACCAAGTTCATCTTTCATATAACTTGTCAATAAAATATATTTATCAAATTTTGTCTGATATTTAATCTGTGAATTTAAAAAATGATTAGAAAATATCTTTTTTATTCCTGTAGGTTTTCTTAATGAAAAATGAAATTTAGGTAAATCTGTAACAATAACACATGTTTCTGTTTTGAATATTTTTGCTAAAAAAGTCACTGGTCGCGCAATAAAGCTAAAAATAGAACAACAAAAAATCACTTTGTCATTTTCATCAATATTTTTTATCAACCAATAAAGAAGTGAAAAAAAAGTAGAAATACAATATCCCCACTGTTTTAAAAACGCAAAATTAATTGTTGGATACCATTGCGTTGAAATCCCTGATTTCAACATTTCTTTTCTTGGTGGAATAAACAATTTATATCCATTTGGGAAAGATGCAATTGTTAAAAAAGTATGTGCTGAGATTTCAATATTTTTATTTTCATTCATTCCTGTTAATAATGAATCTTCAAAAACCTGAGCAGAAATAGACGGTTTAACTTTGCTTTTATTAGCAATATTATTAAATGTTTCATCTGAACATATCGTTCCAATATAATATAATTTCATGTATTTTCTCCATTAATCAAACTGCCAAACTTATAATCATATTCCTTTGGCTGGAATGGAATAAGTCCGCCACCTGAATGAAATGTTAATTCACTAAAAATAACTTTTTCATCTACGTTGTATAAATCAACTCTTACAAATTTAAATGGTTGTGCCAATTTTTCTGCAACCTTAATTAACTCATCTTTATTTTTTGGCAAATTTTCATTTTCAAATCCATCATATCCATATTTAACATCTATTTTCATCCAATTAGGATCATAGATATTGTCAAAACGCTTTCCATTAATTTGCTTATTATGTTGTATAAAACCTACTTTTCCATTAAAACAAAATAATTTAAACTCTTCTAATTCACCATTTTTAGGTTCTAAAAATTCATCACACATAATTCGCGGTTTTATATTTTTATAATTTTTTTCTCTATCTTTTAAATAAAAATTCTCTTTTAACCATGAATTAAACTTTTGCTTAGCTTCTTTTTTATTAAAACTATTAATATCATTAACAATAATATTATATGATGAACATGTGTTGCCTTCATCGCAAATTTTTTAGGATACTTAGAAAAATCAATTTCCTCAAAAGAGTTATATATTCCTATCACTTTATTCAAGTATTCATCACCAATAGTTTGACTAACGTATTTACGTACTTCATATTTATCAGTGTATTTAGCATACTCCAATTTTTCATCAGAAATTTTTGTACTACAAATATATTCGTTCATTGTTGTAGGATTTTTTAAATTTGGAATTTTACCAAACATTATAAAATATAATAATTTACTATGATTTTTATCTGAAATAAGGCTAGGAAACTTCATAAAAAAATTTATTACCAAGACCTTCAAACCGACTCTAACCTTCAAAAATCTAACCCCTTTCATTTATATCTTTTAAATTTGATTTTCTAGACTGAATATATATCGTATTTGATGGAATTTCTCCTTTAACAACACTTTGTGCTGCAATTATAGAATTATCGCCAATTTTACTACCACGTAATATGATACTACCGGCACCAATCCAAACATTTTTTCCAATAATAATTTCATTTAACTCATAATCATTATGCAGCACACGACCATTTTGGATTTTATGATCATGATCGAATATCATTACATTTGGCGCTATGATTGTATTTTTACCAATATATATTCTATCCCTACACGTAATAATAGTATTAGAATTTATAAACACATTATCATCAATAATTAACTCTGCTTTATCTCGAACATTTATTTCTACATTATTTCGAGTTCTAAAATTATGTCCAATTAAACAACAAGAAGAATTATCCATAACTATTTTTGTTGAAAGAGAGACAAATAAAATATTTTTATAACTTTTCTTTCCAATGAAGCGAATCGCATTATATCCAACTAGTAATATTTTCTTTAACATACATACCCTTTCAATTATTAAACATATCAATATATTTTTTAACTATATTCTCAGTTTTTAACTTACTATTAATATATTCTTTTGCATTTTTACAATAAAGTTGATATAAATCATCATTCATCTCAATTAATTTATCAATAGCACTTCGAAATCCATCTTCATTTCCAAATTTAATAACATAACCACATTTATTTTCGTTAATATCATTCCATGGTGTTGTATCACTAATAACTACCGGTCTACCAATTAATAATGATTCTACAATAGAATGACCGTAATTTTCACCTGTTGTAGGCATATAAAAAGCATGATATTTAGATATTATCTGAGTAACTTTATCATGTTCTATACTTCCTTTATAATTAACTTGAATATTTGATGGCAGTTTACTTATTTCTATTTGACACAGCCTCCAATATTCATTGTCTTCAATTGAACCATATATATCATATTGAACCTGCCCTACTACATTTTTTAGATATTTAATTGCTCCAAGCAAATTTTTTGTAGGATGAATCCGAGCAACATAAATTAATTTTAAATTACCAGAATTTTTAGTAATTAAAGTATTATTATAGGATACAATTGATAAGTTATTTATATTATATATCCTATCTTGTTTAATCTTTATAAAGTCTTCTATATATTGTGATTCTTCTTTTCCAGTACCCTGAAAATAAATATTTTTTAATAAACCAAAAAATCTAAGAAGTAATGTATATAATTTTTTCTTTTTTTTGACCAACAGCTAATCGTTTTGGATAAAATTCTCCTCTAGGAGCAATAATGACTTTAATCCCATGTATTTTTGCATATTTTAAAACCGGAAAAACATCGTCATAACTAAAGAAACTGTTTTGATATATAACATCGGGTTTTATTTCTTCAATTAACTTCGTTAATTTTGAAGATGTTCTAGTTCCATAACCAAAATAAAAAGCTTTACCAAAATAAAAATCGTTCCAACCATCATTTATATTTGGCAAAGGCTTTTTTTCATTAATTTCATGATTTTTTGAAATAATATATATATCAAATTCATCATATATACTATCAACTAGATTTTTTATACTTACTGGTGGCCCACCACCATTTTTTGAGGATAAAATAAAGAGGCCATTATCAATAATCGTTTCTTCATTATTTATCCTCCAAATATCTTTCAATTAAATCAATAATTTTAGTGTTTGAATAATTTCTATCAAATAACTTTTCTGCCATCTTTCTTGATCCAATATGCATCTTGTTTCTTAGATTTACATCTAATATTAATTTTTTAATTGCTTCAGCTACTTGATCAGAATTCTCTACACTACAATTAAATCCACAAGCATAGTTATCAATTAGATTACGATACTCATAATTTTCCTGGGTACTAACTACTGGTAACCCACTAGCAGCATAATCAGAATGTTTATTTATAATGCTTTGGGCAGCACCTTTTGAAATTGGATTTACTGCAATATCTGCATTTGCTAAATAAGTAATCATTTCTTTATAATCTTTACGTCCTAAAAAATCTACGTCAACTTTTTTTAATTTACTATAATTTTTAAATTCTTCTAATAACGGACCATCGCCTAATACTTTAAATTTTATATTATTGAAACCTGATAACATTAATTTGCTTATTGCATCAATAACAATCTTAATATTATAGCTATGTCCCAATGTCCCAACGTATATAAGCCATATTTCGCCAGCTTTTTTTATAACTTGACAATTACTATACGTATTGTCAAATTCTTTTAAATCTGTTCCCAAATAAACCACTAGTCCGTTATCTTTTAAATTATTTTTTAATCCTCTTTTAAGATATGTATCAGAAACAGCAATAATTTCATCAGCTGCTTTAAAAATCTTATTTTCAGTAATCATTAAAGGAAAAAAAATAATATCTGATATTACGGGAATATTCAGTACTAACTTAAAAGCTTCTGGCCATAAATCTTGTATATCAATAAAAAAAGGGATATTGTTTTTTTTACAATATTTTCTAGCTGTTTTTCCTACATCAAGTGATGGAATAGCTACATATACCAAATCTGGTTTAGGTATAGTTGCAAGATATTTAGCCAAATTTTTTCCAAAAACATAATGACTATAAAAACGTTTTATACACACATTTTTAGAATATCCCGGCTCAGATAACATCGTATATTTATAACTTAATTTTTCTAAACCAGGAATATATTTATCTCTAGTCTTTTTATTTTTATGAGAAAAATCAGTTGTTACAATTTCAACTTTATAATTTCTTTTGCATAACAGCTCTGCTAAATATATAAATCTATTATTTCCCGGTTCATTTGGTGGTTGACTAAAATGATCAATAATTAATATTTTTTTCATACTCAATTAACCTTTTTTATCATAATTTCATTATATTTCATCATATAAATATTTTCTTCATACTTACCAATAACATTACTATTTTCTTTTCCTTGCAAGTTATTGATTATCAATTTTATATGATTTACACCACATTCATATGCGTGCGGATATCCACCACCAAATCTTGGATTCACCTCAGAAATATAATACTTTCCATTTACATTAAATACATCAATATCTATTTGAGCTAAAAAATTTGCTTCTTTTACAAACTTACTTATTAATTTAAACAATTCCTGATCAATAAAAGATACAGCTTTATCTGTTTCTCCTGCTCTCATAACCAGTTTCTTTTTTGTAAAAATTGAAATTGGTTTTTTTGTAATCATATCAATGTAACAATCAACCCCTAATTCCTGGCCATCTAAATATTCCTGAATTAGTAAATCCTGATTATTTTTAATAAGAATATCTAAAGTCTCTTTATCCTCTACTTTACTTATAGCCATACTAGCGCTACCTTTATAAGGTTTTACAAATACTGGAAAATCTATTTTTCCAGTTTCTAAATCTTTATAAAAATCATTAACATCAAGATATGATTTAGCGCAATTATAGCCATGATCTTTTAACCAATTGTACATTTTCCATTTATCCAATGCTAATTCACAAACATCATAACTTGACCCAATAATCGTTACACCTAGTCCTTTAAATCTTTCACTATTTTTAGCAAGTAAAGATAATTCTGGGTCAATCAGCGATAACACTGCTGTTATATTTTCTTTTTTACAAATATCTAGAATAACCTCAAGATATCCTTTATCGACCATTTTAGGAACAATATAATATTCATCTGCTTCATATAAAGCGGGTGCTATAGGACTACAATCTGTAGCAATTACCTTTCCTAATCCTAATAAATTTTCTTTAAAATATTGAATTATTTTATTTCTAGTACCACAACTTAAAATTAAAATATTAATCACTATCTTATACCTAACTTAGCCTTTCTTTCTTCTGCAAAATTTGGTTCAACACTTCTTGTATCAGTTGCAATATCTGATTTTTTTAAAACTAATAAAATAGTAGTAATAATTATTTTTACATCTAATATAAAATTAATGTTATTAACATATTCAACATCTTTTTTTAAACGATGATCCCAATCGATAAAATTTCTTCCATTAACCTGAGCCCACCCTGTTAATCCTGGCCTCACCTCATGGCGCCTTTTTTCTTCTTTACTATAAAATGGTAAATAACTAATTAATAAAGGTCTAGGACCAACAATACTCATATCACCTTTAAGAATATTAAAAAGTTCCGGTAACTCATCAAGACTTGTTGCTCTTAACAATTTTCCAAATTTTGTTAGTCGTATTTCATCTGGCAGTAAATTGCCTTTTTCATCTCTTTCATCTGTCATCGTTCTGAATTTATACAGATTGAATATCTTTTCATCTTTACCCGGTCTTTCCTGCTTAAACAGTACCGGACTGCCTAATTTGATCCTTACTAACAGCGCAATGATCAGATACAGCCAGCTAAATACAATCAGTGCCAGTAAAGAACAGATGATATCTATCGGTCTTTTTAAATACTTTTCATATGGTCCATATGCTTTATGTCTGTTTTCCATCATTTCCATAATCCTTTTATGATATTGCAGATCCTTTCCAGATCTTCATCATTCATCTTTGTATCACTTGGTAAACATACTCCATTAGTAAACAGCTTTTCTGATGTTTGATCGTTATCTATATAATCATGATTTTTGAATACCGGCTGTAAGTGCATCGGTTTCCATACCGGTCTTGATTCGATATCATTTTCTTCCAGCGCTACCATTATATCTATTGGTCTTACTTTACAGTTTTCATCTAACTGGATTGTTGACAGCCAGCAGTTGGAATATGATCCATACTTGTCTCTTGGCATCATCGTTAGCCCTTCCAGATTTCCTATCTCTTTTTGATAGTATTCATAGATATATCTTTTCTTAGCTATCCTTTGATCCAGTACCTTCAACTGTCCTCTCCCGATTCCAGCTACGATATTGCTCATACGATAGTTATAACCTATTTCCTTGTGCTCATAATGTCTTGCCTGTTCTCTTGCCTGTGTTGACCAGAATAATACTTTCTTTGCTCTTTTTGCAGCATCGTCAGTGTTGAATAACAACATCCCGCCTCCTGATGAGGTAATGATCTTGTTTCCATTGAATGAAATAATGCCATAATCACCAAAAGTTCCTGTATATTGACCATTTACTGTTGTTCCTAATGATTCAGCAGCATCTTCGATCAAAGGTACACCATATTCATCACAAATTTCTTTGATCTCTTTAATATTTGATGCTAATCCATAAAGATGAACGACAATAACAGCTTTAGGCAGATTATCTTTATACTTTTCAAAAGCTTTTTTTAAAGCAGCAGGCGACATATTCCATGACTCATCACTGTCAATAAATACCGGTACAGCTTTTTCATAAGTAATAGGATTAGCTGAAGCACTGAAAGTTAAACTCTGGCAAAATACAAGATTACCCTGTTTAATGCCAATACTTTTTAAAGCCATATGGATGGCAGCAGTACCGCAGGATAAAGCAACTGCAGCTTTAGCACCAAGCTTATCTATTATTTCATTTTCAAATTCATTAACATTTTTACCAAGAGGAGCAATCCAGTTGGTATCAAATGCTTCTTTAATATACTTCTGTTCATAACCTTCATCACTCATATGTGGTGATGCTAAAAATATATGTGACATATTTGTCCCCTCCATAATTAACAATATGTCGCAATCATCAAGTTAAAATATATAACAATTTTTAATAATTTCCTTAAAAAGACAATAAAACCCCAGTGCAACTATGTAATATTTTTAGTTACACTTGGGGTTTTATGATCATTAAAAATCTGTAACATGCCCTAGTCAATGATTACGTCATTATAAATGTTGTTTTAAAATCTTTTGCAGATTTCAAAAGAATTATATGATAATATGACAAAATTTGCAATCAAATATTTATTATTCTATAATAACTAACCAAAAGTACATTACTTAAACACTTTATTAATCATCTCTTGTTTAGTTTTCATAGTTGGATGAACATAGCGATTAAGAGTAATATTAACACTTGAATGTCCTAGTATTTCACTAATAGTACGATCATCCATCCCTGAAACTATACACATTGATGCAAAAGTATGTCTTAATGTATGATAGTTAGTATCTTTAATATCTAAATACTTTAAAATATTTTTAAAGTATTTAGATAGTCTTCTAGGTTCAATAAATTTTTTATTATCACCAGTTAAAACATAATCATTATCATTATATTTAATTTCTTTTAATACATCTATTAATATATTAGGTATAGGAACATTACGATAAGATGATTGACTCTTAGGACTACTTATTACAACTTTTGTTTTATTATTATCATCTTGAATACTTATTCTTTGCATAGTATGTTTTATTGATAATATCTTTTTTTGATAATCAATATCTTCACCTTTAAGAGTACAAACCTCACCAATTCGTAAACCACAACATATACTAAAAAGTAATCCAATATTTATATATTTGGGATTACTTTTTAGATATGTTATCAATTTATATGAATCTTTTTCATCTAATACTTTAATTTTACTTTTTTCCCTTTTTTTAGGAATTATTACATCACCAATCATAATGTTACGATAACCATAATTATACGAATATTTAAGTATTTTTTTAACTATGTATGTAATTGTCTTTAAACTACTATATGAAAGCCCCTGTTTATTATTTCCACCACTAATACTCATTTTTTCTAAGAATCTATTAATATTAATTTCATTAATTTTTTTAATATCATAAAAACCTAAATATGGAATTACATATAAATTAACAATAGTTTGATACTTATGAAAAGTCTGTGGTTTTATACTAGGTTTTATTGAATCAAGCCAAATATTAGCAATCTTTTCAACATTAACACTTTTTTCTACTATTAAATCATTTTTCTCTAAATCAACTATCTCTATTTCAGGATAAATATCTGTAAATACAGAAGTGGAAATTGGTGTCCCATCTCTACTATATCCTAAAATAATTTTTATTTCATATTTTCTCATATTATTTTTCCTTTCATTTATTAAAAATAAGGGGAGAATCTAGTTATAAACAAATAAAAAACTTATTACTTTCATTGTTCATTAGAAAATTTCCTTACATTTGTATAAATTTAATCAATCAAATTTATACAAATATATAGTGGTATACACTTGACTTATAAGTTTAGTAATTTTATACTTTTCTTAAGGAGGAAGTAATTGCCTATGAACAGAATAAATAGACTTGTTTGGATAGATGTTTTAAAAGGAATAGGGATTTTTTATGTTACATTCGCACACCTTTATCCTACTTTACCAATTGAGAAACATATCTATTCTTTTCATATGTTTTTATTTTTCTTTATATCAGGTTTTCTATACAAAAAGCCTTCAGATACCATTTCTTTTATACAAAAAAAATTAAAAAATTTAATAATACCATTTTTATTTTGGAATATTTTTGCAACTCTCATAGATATATTTATTTCACATGATTATATTAATCCTATACAACACATGTTAACTATAAACGGTTCTTTATGTTGGAATAGGCCTATTTGGTTTTTATTAATACTATTTTTCGTTGAAATTATTTTTTTGTATATAGATAAAATATTTAGTAATTATAAATATTTATTTGTAATTATTGCATTTATAGCTGCCTATTTCACACAAAACACTAGTGTATTCTTAAAACTAACATTAGTTCCAATCGCTTTTGTATACTATTCCTTTGGTAATATATCAAATGCAATATATAGCAAAAAAATAATTAGCAAAACACATTTAATAATGATTTTAGCACTATTCGTAAACATCTATACTAGTGTAATACTTAATAGTAGAATCTCAGTCGTTTCTGCATATTTTGGCAACTACTATTTATGCTTAATTGCAGGCATTTCAGGAATTATTTTCTATTTCTTGTTAGCCCAAATAATTACATTCAAACCACTCGTTAAATTATTGGAATATATTGGGAAAAATTCAATGATTATTATGTGTGCTCAATATTTTCTTTTTTACATATATTCTTTTATATTTCATAAATTTTTTGACATACCAAATATATGGTATTTGCGAAATACGCCAAAAGCTTTTATTCTTACATGTATAACAATAATACTTATTTGCTTATGTTCTGAATTCATTAAATTATTAAAATCTAAAACAATAAATACTATCATTGGAATCCGATAGTAGGAGGCTTAAAAGAACAACTTTTTGGAAATTATTATTTAGTGTGTTAACAAAGTAATAGATTTTTCAAATTCTATTACTCTATTTTTTTATACAAATTAATATTTTTATCAATTTTATTGTTAGAAGAGATTCTTCTTATTTCAATGTCATTAAGTTAAGTATTTAATGACATTTGAAAAGTTCGTAAAAAAGTTCTTACTCGATAATGGAGAATTAAAAAGATAAGATTGCTAAAAAGCAACAGTATTTATTAGCCTTTTAAGAAATAGCTTTTTAACGTTTACCTAAAAAATAAAGAACCGTGAAAAAGGTTCTTTATTTTTTATATGTTTAACTAATTCATTTGCATAAAATCTTTATTTACTGCTTAATTTAGTATACCTATTAACATTTTCATATATTTGCCCAGTAAGAACATTAAAATAATAATTGTTTGAATAAATTTATTCCACAAGGTAAAAATATAAAAAATAGATACAAATAAACCCAAAATCTAGATAGTTAGATTTTGGGTTTTTAATACACTATTTTATTTTGTGACTATGATATAAAGCTTATCATTCTAATATATGTTCTATTTTATTCTTCTATTTCATCATAGATTTTCTTTAAAACTTTTTTTAATAGTGTAGATGAAACATTCTTTGTATATGGTATATATTTAACTCCAGTTTTACCATTCAATCTCATTTCATCATCAACTGTTTGAAAAATTTCTGATCCTTTCCAATCATCACCAACAAACATAATATCAAAATTATATTTATGAAATGCTTCTATTTTATCTCTGTTAATTTGTGGTACAACTTCATCTACATATTTAATTGATTCAACAATTCTTTTTCTTTCATTATACGGAATAACAGGTCTTTTATTTTTATAATTTTCCACTAGCTCATCAGTACTTACTGCAACTATTAAGTAATCACACTGCTTTTTTGCTTTTTCTAAAAGATTTAAATGCCCAACATGAAATAAATCATATACTCCAGCTGTATATCCTACTATTTTCTTCATATATCTTAATTTCCTTTCATAAATAAAAATATCTATCATGATCTTTTCATAATAGATTTCATATTTTTTATAACTGATAATAAATACTTAAATTCTTCTGTTCTAAAACTATATAAAAAAATAATTATATTCGAAACAATAAAAACAACACACCCTAATAATAACCATTGTAGTGTATTAGTAACGACAAAATAATTACTAATATATAAACATATTCCCATATTAGCTAATAAAATTATCAATTTAATAAAATAATCGATAAAATATTTTATAGGATTTATGCCTAATCCTTTTTTATAAATTAAATAAGGATCAAACCATGCATTAGTTGTTAATCTTGTAATTACCGTTCCCCATAAAATACCAGCTATTCCAATTTTCTTTACTAAAAATATAGAAACTATAATATTTTCTATAGCTGATATAATTGGTCTATATTTTCCTTGTGTAAACAATCCCATTGTTTGTCTATAGTTAAAAGGAGCAAACAACATTCCTCCTACATATATATTTAATGATATAATAAACACTACTGACGTATCCAAAATGTAATCTTTACCAATCCAACATGATCCAATAAATGGGTTAATTAATACAAAAATACATACAGTAACTACCCCATAAAGCCAAAAAGTTGCTAAATTAATGACCCTAAACATAAAATATTTTTTTTCATTATCATCACCAGCATTTAAATTTCCAATACTTGCAGTAAGATTATTAAAAATCGTTGATAAAAAACCTGTAACAGATGTCACAATTAAATTATAATTAGAATACAATCCTACAGATTCTAGACCAACATAGGCTGACATAATCATATTATCAGTGGAATTTAATGATAAGGTTCCAATTTTATATAGTACTAATGCTGAAACATTTTTTTGTATTTTTTTTAGTTCTGTTTTTTTCAATTGGATGTTTTGATTTTTCTTTTAAAAAAGGATATAATTGATCAGTTTTTTTTGCTACATAATAATTTTGTAATAATTTACTTAATATCTGAATAATTAGATAAATAAAATAATTTTCAAATAATATTAAAATAATAATTTGTAAAACTGCAACAATTATAGAAACAATTGAATTTACTCTATTTATAATATGATTCTTTTGAGTAGCAGTCAAAAAAGTACTTTTGTATACAAATAAATATGAAAATGCAGAATCACAAACATACATAACATATATTATTCTTATATATGGAACACTATTAATATCTTTTATTAAATATGGCAGTAATGGGATTAACGCTAACCCCAAACCAAGAACTATCAAAAATAATATTCTATATATTTTTTTATAAAGATCCATCAATACATGAATTTTTTCATTGTCATTTTCAGCAATTGGCTTATACAGACTAAAAATAATTGCTTGTCCAATACCTAGTTCAGCAAAAGACAATATTGAAAGTATATTTCCAAATAATCCACTTACACCTAAATATGTTGATCCAAGTGTTTTAATAAAAACTGTCCTAACAATAAAACCAGTTAGCAGTATAATCATTTGCCCAATTAATCCTGTACCTATGTTTTTTAAAGAATTTTTTACTCTCATAATATTAACTCCTTTAATCCAAAAGCAAATCTACAATTGATTGACAACTCTTCCCATTTTCAAACGAATTAATTTTTGAAAGAAATTTATTTAAATTATTTATATATTCTGTTTCATCATAATTTTCTATCTCATCAAATAATTGTTTTTGATTTTCAGCAATAAGAAATGGAAGTTCACTGATATTAAAATAAAGTGAGCGATTATTTGATAAATAATCCTGTAAATCATTAACGTATAAAGCACATTTTTTATGCAAATACATTGCATCAAACATACAAGAAGAATAATCTGTAATAAGAAAATCAGAAACAATTAATAATTCCTGTATATCATCAAAATATGATGCATTTATACAGCAATTTGGTAAATCAATGTTTTTACTGATATTAATTAAGTTCGGATGTAATCTATATAATACTTTCCATTTTCCTCCAAACTTTTTAGATAAATTATTACATAACAATTCATAATTTAAATCATATGCACTTAAATCATTATTATTTCTAAAAGTAGGTGCATAAAGCAAATAATTGTATTTAGAATCCAAATTATTCTTATTTAATAATTTTAGTCTATTTAGTTCTGTATTATTTTTTAATAAATAATCTATTCTTGGAGTTCCCACCTCCAAGATTTTACCATCATACCAAAATGAATTTTTAAAAGTGTTACTACTTAAACCGCATCCAGAGATAATATAATCTATCTTCTTTGAATCCTGTTTTGCATTTTCGACATACTTATAGTCAAGTTGATCTGCTACATCACCTTCAATTTTTTTTAATCTAATTGAACTATGCCATGTTTGTATATATATTTGACATTTCCTCTTTTCAAATCTAAAATGCTTAGGAATTCTTGCATTTGAGATAATATAATGAGAAGTTAAAATTTCATAAAGATATTTAATTGAAAAATAATTTACTTTACGACACCCTTTAGGTAATTCATGCTTAATATTAACATTTTCATCAAATACCCATACCATATCAAATTTGTCCTTATAGTTCTCTGCTATAAATTCACACAAGTATTTAGGATTACAAGTATATGAGTTACCTAAATTACTTATAAAAAATATTTTATTTTCTTTTATTGGCAAATGTTTAAAAAGATAGATATATATATTTATTCTTATTTTTTTAATAAATTCAATCATCCTAAACCCCCTTAAATTAACTATATATTATTCAAATAATCCAAATCATCAAAATATTTTTGTAGTAATTCAGTTTCATCTCCTTCCAACATTTCAAGTTCAGGCACACAAATAGAGCCATTGATCTTATCGTGTGAAAAACAAATCAAACATTTATTCTCTATATCCATAAATTCTTCCATATCTTGTTTCGTAAATCCTTCTCTTTGTGAAACTTTAAATATAAGACTATCGTAATTTATTCTTTTACATCTTCTATACCATTTTTCTTTTGCCTCTTTTTCAGTTTTATAATGCATAAAATAAATTTCAATATCATCTAATCTTGCTATTGGATATTCTCTATCTCCTTTTATTAAATCATAATTTTTAGATTCAGAAAAACTGATAAACTTTAAATCTTGATTAACATAATATTTCAATTTTTTACAAAACTTTATATAATCATTACCAATAAAAAAAAGACCTATAGTAGGTGTCTTATATTGTAATCCATATTTTTGATATATAAACCCTGCCCAACAATTATTTGAAATGATAGTAAAATCTTTATTCCTTAATTTTTTTCTTCGTAATGAACATCTAATATAATTTTGAACTTTCTTAAATCCATTATTTATTTTCGTTATAACATACATTTTACTCTATATTTCCTTTTTATTTTCTTTAAATTTTCTAATATAATAATATAATGTAATTAAATTAATATTTATTCTACATAAGAGTTCAATAATTTTATACTTTCCACTTACCTCAATATTATTTGTTTTTAATAATTGTTTTAACCTATTTTTTAATATTTTACATTCTTTATTGTAACCATCTTTACGTGCATTACAGTACATATTTAATATTGTCATATAATATCTTGCAAATTCCTTATTTAAAAGATGTTCAGAATTTATCTTTCTCAAATATTCTATTCTATATTCTATAGGAATAAATACATCCATTTTTTTAGGCATAAAACTTGAATTGATAATACTACCCTGGCGCGTAACATAATAGTATAAAATCTTATCCAAATATATACAGGAATTAATTTTTGATAAAATATCAGTAATCATATACTCATCTTCATGCAATATTCCGTTTTTAAATCTTAAGTTATTGAATAATTCCTTTTTGTATAATTTTGTACATGCAGAAGCTGCCCCTCCACCTATCTCATAAAGATTTTCAAAAAACTCTATCCTGCTATAACTTATTTTATACTGATTAGAACTATTATCTATTTTTACCTGTTCATTTTCTTGAACTTCCTTATAATTAAATTGAATTAAATCTGGATTAATTTTAGAATCTTCCCAAATATTAATTAATGTATCTACTGTATTAAGATCTATATAATCATCACCATCAACAAAAAGTATAAACTTCCCTTTAGCAATATCTAACCCAGCATTCCGAGCAGAAGATAATCCTCCGTTTTTTTTATGAATAACAATAACTCTATTATCTATATCTGCAATTAAATCACACTTATTTGCACTTCCATCAGTTGATCCATCATCTATTAAAATAATTTCAATATTCTTATATGTTTGATGTAACAAACTTTCCATGCATAAATCCATATAATCATTTACGTTATATATTGGTACAATAATACTTACTAAATTATTCATCATTTATAGTGTTCTCCTAAATTCAATGTTAGTTACCTCCTATAATATTATGAAAAAACAATTTTAATCTTGTTATATTGGAAATCATTTTTAAACTACTAGCATAACTATAAGCTACTTTTTTTTCATCTTGACTAATTTTAGAGTTACTAATACAACGAATAAAAGCTGATTCAATAACATTTCTTAATTGAACATCGTCAAAAAAGCAATATTTTTTATTCTTCTCTATTATTTTTTTCAATATATTAATAAACACCTTAATCTTTTCAATATCAAATTGATTAAATTCATTCAAACAATAGAACATAAAAATTTCTTTTTCATTATATTCAAGATTCAATTTTATAAGTTGCATGCGTTCATCCAATAAATTGAAAAGTCGCTTTCTTGTTTCATTATTAATATTTTGAGTAATTTGTTGAGGATGAATTCTATAATAATGTAAACACTCAGATAACGATGTTATTTCACCTACCATTGCTATTTTGCACCACATTGCAAAATCTTCCATACCAAGATATTTATTTTCATAGTAAATATTATTTTTATCTAAAATCTCTTTTCTTATCATTACAGTTGGATGAGCTACACAAGGAGAAAATAGTAATTCTGCCTTTGATTTTCTATAATCAGTTGTAAAGATCCTTTTATTTTCTTGAACATTTTCACCAAAAAGTATTAAACCAGTCCCTAAAACAGAAATATGTTGATTATTTTCCATGTATTGTAACTGTTTTTCAAATCTTGTTGGTAACGATATATCGTCAGCATCCATTCTTGCTATATATTGTCCTTTAGCATGTCTTAAACCATTATTTAGACTGACAACTATACCTGAATTTTCTTTATTTTTTAAATATATAATTCTGGGATCATCATAACTTAAAATTATATCCTCTGTTCTATCAATAGATCCATCATTTATAATAATAAATTCAAAATCCTTATAAGTTTGATTTAAAATACTTTCTATAGCTTCACCAATATATTTTTCAGCATTATATGCTGGCATTAAAACACTAATTTTTTTCAATAATAACCCTCCTCATATTAAATACTTCTATTTAGAACTTTAACAAATGATTTTATTCTCCTAGAAATACTAGGAAAATAAAATCATTTGTTTTAAAACTTAAAATACATTCCACAAAAAATAATACCAGATATAATTCATATTAATAGTAAAAAATAAATCGTTCATTATTAATAGCAAAAAATATTATTAAATTTTATTTTCCATTTTTTTTATTTAAAATAATTGCTACAATACATAGCAATAATATTCTTTTTTTTATAATTAATTTTGCCCTTAAATCACTTAAATTTAATTTATCTATTTCATTTCGTAAAATATGATTATCACAAATTTTTTTAATAGATCGATATCTTTCGATATAGTTTAACTGAGAGGCTTTATAAAATTCATTATTGATAGCAGCATAACATAAACCAACAGTCTGCAACTCATATCCATTAATAATACTTTCATCATTATTCCAGCACACCTGAATTGCCTCCATAATTTTCCCTCTTGCATTCATTACAATATCAATCATATTGTTATAATATTTATTTACTGCACTACCCATCCGAATATATCTATTATAATAAACTGTTTTATCATAAAATATTTTCTTACTATATCCAATTGCATATAAGTTAAAAATACGATCTTCAGAAAATTTCAAATCATCAGGAAAATAAATATCATTTTCTTGCAACAATTTTCGTTTATATAGACCTCTCCAAACTGATCCAGCCATTTGTACTAATAATGATGAATCAATCTTATCTTTAGTTATTAATCTACTCTTTTCTAATAGAGTAAAACTATCTGTTTCACTTTGCTTATCATCATAAACTGTTACAGCATCACAGAAAACAATATCAACATCATAATCTTTAATATACTTGTACATATTCTGATACATATTTGATTCTATCCAATCATCACTATCAATAAAACCTATATACTTACCTTTTGCTTTTCTTATACCTATGTTTCTTGCAATACTAACACCCTCGTTTTTTTTATGGATAACACTTATTCTATCATCCTTTTTAGCAAACTCGTCGCATAAATCTTTTGATTCATCTGTTGACCCATCATCAATTAGTATTATTTCAATCTCTTCCAATGTCTGATTTAAAAGAGAATTAATACATTTCTTTAGATATATTCCCGTATTATATATGGGAACAATAATACTAATTTTATAATTTATTTCCATGATTATTTTTCTCCTTTAAATATCTAACTCGACCTAGCATTATTCCTAATGCTACATACGGAATCAAATTTGGCTGAGTCGCTATCAATCCAAGTTCTACAGATTGCTGTAGGTATATAAATAAAAATGCTGTTAAAGCAGCGCAGACATAACTATCATTAAAATAATATTTAGCTCTATCAATAATACTTTTGAATAGAGCAATCCAAGCAGTATATCCTATTATTCCATAAGCTGTTAAACAAGTTATTGCCGAATTGTGCCAACTATTCCCAATTTTTTTAGTACCAAATAACAAGTGTTGTTTCAATTGATCAACTCCACTTTCCCATAAAACATCTCTTCCATTAAAAATAGGTTTTTCAAACTGTTTAATACTCCATGAATTTAGTCTTTCATAATAACTTGTATTAGAAATTATTAAAACAAAAATAATTACTAATAAGGGTATAAATAATAAATATACGTATTTTCCAGTTTCATAAAAGTTTTGAGGTCTTATAATATTGAAAATAAACAATATTGAAAGTGCTACAAATAAATTACTAGATCTTGAATTAGTAATATTCAACAAATATAGATATAACATAACTATCACTAACGTAAATATTCGACGGTATTTCTTCTGATCATCCATGAAACCAATATAAAAAATTGTATAGCTAAAAAAACCTATCATTGCAATTGAATTTTCATTCCAGCCTGATAATATAGAAGTATAGTTATATATGTATAAAAAAAGAATTCCTAGTATACCATTAAGTAATGCAATTAATTTAATATTTTTATGTTTTAAAGGAACCATTGAAAATAAATAGCATACTAAAAATGCTGATAAATATCCAATACCATCAGTATTTTTTGATAGTAATGGAATAACAATGAAAGATAAAAATAAAACAAATAATATGTATAAATAGTTTTTCTTTATATACAATTTATCTTTTTTTATTATTATTAAAATAATAGGTAGCAAAATAATAAATAACAATATATGAAATTTACCAGTAATATTAACTGAATTACCCAATCCAGATCCCTGAACCAATGAAATAATCCATAATAAAATAGAAAAAACAGTTATAAGTATCGTGTTCATCTACTCCTCCTAATTAATATAAATCATAATATATTCAATTATATCCACCTATAATGAATATAAAAGACAATACCTAATAAAAATGTCATTTTAACTAAAAATTTATTTTCTCCATTATATACTAGATTTGGATCATTATTTTTTGACAAAAACTTAAAAGCATGATATTTACCTGATATAATAATTTTTGAAATCAAATTATTCTGTAAATCTAGCCTTTGTTTAAAATACATACAATATCCTGAAGGATTATTCTTCATCAATTGAATTTGCATATTTGTATATCCATCCGATTGATATTCACAAATTGTTATGACTTCTTTTAATAAAATAAAATCATATAATATATTTATTTGATCATATATTACACATTCTCCTACAAATTTTTCATTATCAAAAACTGGAAATGGATATTTTTTTGCAATTTGTGTAAATAAAATAATAGAAAACTCTCCTCTACACCCATATCTTGCATCTAATTCATACAATTTTACTCTATCAATCTTCAAAGGAAACTTATCACTCAACAAATTATTTTCTTTATCAATTTTATATGCTAAAAAACCACATGTAGATGTAATAACTTCTCTGCTTAAATTATTAAAACATTTTTTATTTTCTCAACTGCATTACTAGGTAAATAATCATCTGAGTCCAAACAAAAAAACAACTTTCCTCTAGCATTTTCTAATGCTAAATTATAAGCAGTGTGTTTGCCACCATTTTTCTTCTTTATGTATCTTATTGGAAATGATGAACTATGAAAAAAATTCATAACCACACTTTCAGTATTATCACTTGATCCATCATCAATAATTAACCATTCAAAATCAAAACAGCTCTGTTTTTCTAAACTGTTAAAAATGTCATTTAATAATTTTGCTCTATTGTATGTTGGTGTAAAAATAGTCAACATCATTTTACAAAACCTATTCCTTTTTCTAATTCACTAATCATTTGTTTCTTTTTTTTATCATCTACGTTTTTTCTTAAAGTATATTCTTCTCCAAAACAAGGCCTTTTTTCATTAAAATTTTATTTTTAGTCATATAATTATCATAAGTACAAATAAACTTTGCTGGATTACCTGCCCAAACTTCATTATTTGGAATATCTTTAGTTACGGTGGAATTTGCTCCAATAATTACATTATTTCCAATCTTTAAATTAGGAAGTATAACACTTTCTGCTCCAATGAATACATTATTTCCTATAATTACTTTTCCTATCTTTGCATATCCAAGTTCATAACAAGTACTAGCATCATGTGCTAAAATATGAACTCTAGGAGCAATTGTCACATTATCTCCAATTTTTATCAACCAACAATGAGAAGGATCAAGAATAACACCATGTAACCTTTTAAAATTTTTTCCAATAGTTAATCCCATAGATTCTAACTGTTCTGTTGTATATTCTCCACGAATCCTATATAATATTTTTTTCATATACTTTTTTACAAAACTCATTTTATTCTCCTATATTTGTCATAAATTTTTATAGCTATATTTTTACCAAGACATTTAATTATTATCTTTTTTAAATATTTTTTTATTCTAACTTTATATGGCATCCAACTCACATAAAAATAATGTACACAAAAACTATTAGCCGAATTATTATTGATACAATTTATATAATCATATGGTGAAAAATATTCATTTGGAAAAACTTCGATATCATTTGTTAAAATTTGATATTTGTTATTAGATTTCAATCCATATTTCTCTAATAATTCGGTTAATATTTTAACATTTGTTAAAATATTCAAACTTCCATCTTTTAAATAAAAAGAACTATCTTTATATTTAGCTAGAAATTTCTTAAAAATAAAATGATGTGGCTCAGCAGCCATAAAACTAGTAGCTATATAATTTCCACTTTCAAAACCAAAAATACATTTTTTTTCTAATAACTCATCGAAAGATTTAAATACTTCGACATCTGTATCCAAATAAAAACCTCCATATTTCTCTAAAACATAGGCTCTTACATAATCACTTACAAATGCATATTTTTTTGCTTCATATGCTTCTTTGGAATAATCATTATTAGAAATATCAAAATTATCTTCATTCCACTCAATAATTTCATAATCTTTCAAATATTTTTCCCAGCTCTTAAGACATTTTTTTACCTCTTTTGGTTTATCATTTCTTCCAAACCAGCAATAATGTATAATTTTGGGTATCAAAGTTATTCCTCCCTTTTATTTTTATCAAGATTTCATTTTTTTCTTATGCATAAATTCATATAAAAAGTTAGGCAACAATCCAACAATCAATGGTTTTAAGACCAGTACATAGTTAAAAAAATTCAGTTTAAAATTTTTAACTATTAAATATTTTACATAAGCTTCATTGATTCTATATTTGTATTTTCTTCTTCTTGCTGCATTTCTATCATCTCTCATTTTATACAATGGTTCTTCTATGTTATATCCCTTAAAACCTTTTAAATACATCTTGTACCATAAATGATAATCTTCTACCCTTAATAATTTTTTTCCTTCTGAATAACCACCAACAGCCTTATAAGCTTCTATTCTAACCATACATGGTGCATGACAAAAAGGTGTGCCTTTAATAAAATCAGTTTTTTGTGGTTCCCTCAAGGCATTACTTTTCCCCCAATCCCCTGTTTCATCAAAATAAATCATATTAGTACTTACAATTGCATATTCAGAATTATTTTCTAAAAAATTAATTTCTTTTTCTAATCTTGTAGGTAATGAAATATCATCTCCATCCATCCTAGCAACATACTTTGTATCCACAAATTTTAAACAATGATTTAGTGTATAATTTAATCCCTTATTTTCATTATTGCTTATAAGAATAATATTCCCATACTTATCTGCATACTTTTTTGCAACTAGATATGTATTATCACTCGAAGCATCATCACACATAATGAGTTTCCAATCTTTATAAGTTTGATTCAGTAAAGACTGTATTGCTTCATCTAAAGTAGAAGCACAATTATAAATACCCATAATAATCGAAATCTTATACTTCATAATTATTTTCTCCTTCTACTTTTATTTAAATATTTGATAAAAAGATTCTCTCGATCCATTTTTATGTAATTAAAAAGAGTTTGTTGCTCAAAATTATTTGTTACAAACTCCACACCATTTTTTCCATATTCAATACATAATTTTTCATTATTTAATAATTTTATCATAGCTTTTTCTAATGTCTCAACATCCGCTTTCTTTACAATTAATCCTGTTATATTTTTTTTCATAGCATCAATTGGACCAGGTATATCAGTAACTATAACAGGTACCCCCATTGCTTCAGCTTCTATAACAGACATTCCAAAACCCTCTCTATAACTAGCTAAAACAAAACAGTTCATAGCTGAAAGGTATTGCTCAACGATATTTGTTCTTCCACAATATATTATTTGCTCACATTCTTTTGACCAATTATACAAATCTGAATTAACTGTCTTATCAACTTCTTCATTACCTATCAAAATCAAATAAATATTTCTATTTTTTGAAAATATTTTCTTACTTGCCTCTAACAATTCATTTATACCTTTATCTCTAGTTATTCTTCCAACAAAACCAAATACAAATGCATTACTTGGAATCTTTAACTCTGTTCTAATCTTTAAATTATATTCTGCTTTTTTTGAATAATTAAACTTATTTAAATCAATACCACAAGCACTACCATTCCAAATAACCGATCCTTTATCAATAGGATAGAGTTTCTCATCATGCGCAAAATTTAAGTTTGAATAACTGTCTGGCTCAATCCATGTAGATAACGTACATACTAATTTCTCTTCTAGTTTAAAAATTTTTCGTTTTATTCCATTAAATCCAACAAATACCATCCCCCATTGACAATATAGCCGAATTGGAATTTTGGCTAAAAAACCAGCTAAAGATGCATATAAAGAAGCATTAGGTGTAGAATATTGGATAAGATCAAATTTCTCTTTTTTAAATATTTCTCTCATTTGCATGATAGTTTTTAATCCAGAAAAACTTATACCTCTTTTCATTGGAACTGGATAATAATGTATATAATCAGGTAATTTTTTCTTAAATTCTTCACTATAATCACATATGAATGAAATATCCCAATCAGTGTTATTATGTAAATAAATTGCTGTTTTTAATATAAAACCTTCTATTGTTCCTGGAATGGTAGTAATAAAACATATTTTTTTCATTGCAACACCCTAACCTTTTTTAATTTATTAATTGATATAATATTCTGATAATCATTTCATTTTTTTATCAATACATCTAAATATTTCATCATATAAATTTTTTCATCATAATTTCCTAACTCAGATTTATTACAATTCCCCATCATATTTTTAATCATATATTTAGGAAAATTACACCCACATTCATATGCATGAGGATATCCTCCACCAAATCTAGGATTTACTTCTGAAATATAAAAGTTCCCATCTTTTTCAAAAACATCAATATCAATTTGCCCAACAAATCCTACTTGTTTTACAAAACTGATAATCATTTGAAACAATTCATCATTTTTAACTGAAACAGCTTTGTCTGTTTCTCCCGCACGCATTAATAATTTTTTCTTAATAAAAATTGATATAATTTCTTTCGAAATCATATCAACATATACATCAACACCATATTCATTTCCACTCATGTATTCTTGAATCATTAAATTATTATATTTTTTCATATTAAATTGTAAATCTGACATATTATCTATTTTTTGAATATTTATACTGCAACTTCCATTATATGGTTTCACAAAAACAGGAAAATTGATTATATGATTATTATAATCATTTTCAAATTCATTAATATTTATATAACTTCTCACAGTTGGTATATTCAAACTTTTGCAAATTTTAAACATTTTATATTTATCAAAACACATTTCTACTATTTTATATTCTGATATAAATGGAATGACACCAATGTCATAAAACTCTTGTTTATGTTTAGCAATTAAAGATAATTCTGGATCAATTAATGAAAACATTCCATTTATTTTTTCATCAATGCAAATATTTTTTATAATATCTAAATATTTTGGATCATCAATACGTGGTACAATATAATATTTATCAGCAATATACAAAGTAGGTGCTAATGGATTACAATCAGTTACAATAACTTTACCATTTCCATTAAGTTCTTTTTTATAATATTCAACTAACTTATTTCTTGTACCAGCGCTTAAAATTAATATATTCACCTTTAAATCACCTCTCTTTGAATAGATTTTATATCTTTTTATTATTCTTTCATTACCTAAAAGTTATTCTCAGATTAGAAAGTTTATTACATTTTATTTACAAAGATCAAAAAAATACTTTAATATAATTTCAAAAAATAATTTGGATATTATAATATTATTTACATACATCATATCCAATTAAACTATCTCATAATTCTTCCAAGTCATTAAAAAAAAGAGGTGTCCCTCCAGTATGAATAAAAAGAATCTTTTTATCTTTGATATTATTTTTTGTTAAATATTCTTTCATTCCATAAAATGCTTTTCCAGTATATGTAGAATCTAATGGTAATCCATAATACAATAAAACTTCTTTTATCAAATTTTTAATACAGATATTTTTAGATCCGTATTTATCAAATGTATAATCATCTAAAAAATAGTCGCATTTTCTATTTCATCATCTGAAAAATTTTTATCAATAAAATTAAAATAATCTTTTATGCTGTCTATAACAACATTTCTTCCATATGGATTCTTTCTTGCTATACTAATACCTATAATTTTACATTCAGAATTATACAATAGTTTTCCACATATAAGACCAGCTTGTGTAGTCCCCGTTCCTGATGCAAAGAAAATATAATCAAATAAAAGATTGTTTTTTTCTTCATATTTATTTATTTCTTCATAACAATCTAAATATGCTTGAGTCCCAATATTTCCATGTCCTCCGCCTGCAATAAAATAAGGATTATAATTATTCTGTTTTAATAATTTTAGTTGCTTTTCAATTGTTTCATGAACATTTTCAACTGGAACTATTGTTATTTTTGCACCATATAGATTCATCAATTTACTATTAAATGTATCCTCAGAAGACTCTTTTGGACTAATAATATAGCATGGTATTTCTCTTGAAGCAGCCATATTTGAAATTATTCTACAATGATTTGAACTACTACTGCCATATGTTACTACACAATCATATCCCTTTGAATCTATTTCATCAAAAAAAAGTTTTGCCTTTCTGGCTTTATTTCCGCCAAAAGAAAATGGAATATAATCTTCACGTTTAATATATAAGTTATTATTTAAATATTTTCCTAAAAATTGTATTGGTGTATTTTCATAATCTTTATCACTCATAGATATATTAAATAAATCTTTAGTGATTCCATAAACATAACGGTCTACTAATCTATCATTAAAATATATATCATTTAACAGCAAACCTTCTTTTTTAAATCCTACTTTCTCAAATAAACGTTGTGCAATAATATTATCTTTTTCTGTATATAGATAAATTCTATTTAACTTAATTTCATCAAATGCATATTTCAACAATAAATATGAAGCCTTTGTTGCAATCCCTTTTCCTTTGAACGAAGTGTCCCCCATTGCAATATAATATTCAGCTTTTTTATTTTGCAAATCAATAGTTAGTAATCCAATTAACCCCACTGGTATTCCATTATACTCAATAACAGCGTCAAAACGATCGTTTCTATCTTTGTTTTTTAAATACCATTGTTTTGTCTTTTCATACTCTAATGGAAGATCATAATGAAGAAATTGGTTATTCGCGGGATTATTTATCCAATTGACTTTATTAATTATATCTTTTTCCTCAAATTTTCTGAGAAATATACTCATTATAATTCACCACCTATCTATTTGCGTAAATATTGTCTCTTTTAATCACACCAATTATCGTTTTTAATAAAATTTTCAAATCATTTCTTAAAGTAATATTTTTAATATATGATAAATCATACTCTATTCTCTCATCCCATGTTGCTGAATTTCTTACTTTCACTTGTGCCAGTCCAGATAACCCTGGTCTTACATCAAAACGATGTTTCTTTATTTCATCATACTCGCCTACATTATATGGATGGTAAGTTACTGGAGGTCGTGGTCCAATAATTGACATATCGCCTTTTAAAATATTAAATAATTGAGGTAACTCATCCAATGAAGTCTTTCTAAGAATTTTCCCTGCCTTGGTTATTCTAGGATCATCATTCTCTTTCACTTTTAATCCATCACCAATATGTTCAGCATTGACAACCATGGTCCTAAACTTTATAATTTTAAAAACTTTCTGATTAAGTCCGACTCTTTCCTGAAGAAAAAGATAGGACCTTTTGAACCTAATTTTATAAATATAGAAATTATCAATAATATTGGACTCAAAATAACAATTGCCAATAATGATAATATAAAATCAAAAAATCTCTTAAAAAATAATTTATACATTATTTCCACAATCCTTTTATAATATTGCAGATCCTTTCCAGATCTTCATCATTCATCTTTGTATCACTTGGTAAACATATTCCATTATTAAACAGCTTTTCTGATATCTGATCGTTGTCTATATAATCATGATCCTTGAATACCGGCTGTAAGTGCATCGGTTTCCATACCGGTCTTGATTCGATATCATTTTCTTCCAGCGCTACCATTATATCTATTGGTCTTACTTTACAGTTTTTATCTAACTGGATTGTTGATAACCAGCAGTTGGAATATGATCCATACTTGTCTCTTGGCATCATCGTTAGCCCTTCCAGATTTCCTATCTCTTTTTGATAGTATTCATAGATATATCTTTTCTTAGCTATCCTTTGATCCAGTACCTTCAACTGCCCTCTCCCGATTCCAGCTACGATATTACTCATACGATAGTTATAACCTATTTCCTTATGCTCATAATGTCTTGCCTGTTCCCTTGCCTGCGTTGACCAGAATAATACTTTCTTTGCTCTTTCAGCAGCATCTTCAGTGTTGAATAACAACATCCCGCCTCCTGATGAGGTAATGATCTTGTTTCCATTAAATGAAATGATGCCATAATCACCAAAAGTTCCTGTATACTGACCATTTACTGTCGTTCCTAATGATTCAGCAGCATCTTCGATCAAAGGTACACCATATTCATCACAGATTTCTTTGATTTCTTTAATATTAGCTGCTAATCCATAAAGATGAACGACAATAACAGCTTTAGGCAGATTATCTTTATATTTCTCTAATCCTTTTCTTAAAGCTGTAGATGACATATTCCAGTATTCATCACTATCGATGAATACTGGAGTAGCATTTTCATAAGTAATAGGATTAGCAGAAGCACTAAATGTTAAACTTTGACAAAATACAATATCATCTTGTTTTATTCCTAATGATTTAATAGCCATATGAATAGCAGCTGTACCACAGGATAATGCTACAGCAGCTTTAGCACCAAGCTTATCCTTCATTTCATTTTCAAATTCATTAACATTTTTACCAAGAGGAGCAATCCAGTTGGTATCAAATGCTTCTTTAATATACTTCTGTTCGTAACCTTCATCACTCATATGTGGTGATGCTAAAAATATATGCGACATATAATTCCTCCCCTTTTTCATAATCTTTTTTAAACTTTTTCTTTAGACTTT
>BAHP02000123.1 GCA_000508865.1 Clostridiales bacterium VE202-01 | reverse complement strand
AATATATACTCTTAAGGCTTCATATGTCTCGGTTGCACTCCAGTAGTTTTCATATTTTCTGTCCATCAAAGCATAAACAACAGAACGGTGGTTATAAACTGATAAATCATCTGTCATTCTGTATCCATCATACCAGTCTTTCATTTTTTCATAGTCCATATCATATTTTAAACATAAATCTTGTACTTCTTTTTCTGTAAAGCCCATAAACTCTTCCAGTGGGGTGGGATTGAGGATCGATACTTCCTTGAACATATTCAAGGCACTATGGGTTCCATATTTCTTGATTGGCAGAATCCCCGTCATATAACATAATGATACATAAGGTTTGTCCTTTAACAGGTTTCTTAAAAAATCCAGATATTTCTCTTGGGCTTTTTTATCTCCCTGATACTCTCTAAAGATGCAGTCCCATTCATCGATGACAAAAATAAAGCTATTTTGAACCTGACTGTATATATCATTGAGCACTCTGATGAGTTTTGTTTTATCAAAATATAACAAATCCTTATATTCCAGAAGCAGTTCCCAAATAACTGAATCATTCACTAATTGAATCATCTTTTCAATATCATGTGTTTCACTCAAAAAATCTTGCATATTTAATAAGATCACATTGTATTTATTCAAATGCTTTTGATATTCCTTACTCTTGGCTATCTTTAGATCTTTGAACAGTTTCGATGAATCACAGCTTTGATCATAATATGCTGCTATCATCCTGGCATCAGTACTCTTTCCAAATCTCCTTGGTCTTGATACACAAATGTTTTTCATATTCGTATTGATTATCCGATTAGTATATTCTATCAGTAATGATTTGTCTACATAGATTTCACTGTTAACTGCTTCTTTAAAACCATAATTTCCTGGATTCAAATATATTCCCATTTTTTCACCAACCTTTCTTTATCTATTATACACTATTTTAATAATTAAAAAATCATCTATTAATTCAATTTATCATACAGTAAATTATCAATGATATAATTGATTATGTATTAATAGATTTTATTAAAAATATAACAATGATAAATTTATAAAACTGGCATGATTTTTATTTAATTTAAAAATAAGACATTTAGCCTTATTTTAAATTAAATATATAGAAATTATATGTACAGCACTTAAAAACGATAATTAATTATAAAGCTTCTTTCAATAAAGAACCTTATATTCTATTCTTATTACTTTTCTAATTTTTTCCATACTAATTTAAATTCACTCCAGATTATTTTTCTTCGCCAAATAACACCTTTGATTATTCTAAATATATATACAAACGGTCTAGCCCAAGAATGCTGATATGCAAATGGACAATATACTTTAAAAAAATCTGGATTAGTAGGAAAAATACGTGACCATAAATATTTAAAACGAGTCTGATTATCTACTTCTTCTTTATCTTTATCTTGTGCCATTTTAGATAATTCATTTGTTATCCGTTGTTCAATATTTCCATAAACACCGGAAGACAAAATATAATCCAGCATTTCTTTTTGATCTGAAAGAAGTTTATCAGAATTAAAACTATCAGAAAAAACAAATAAACTCAATGATTTAAAAGCTTCTTCAAAATCATCCGCTTCTAACTTATGTAATTCTCTTTTTATATACTGCCAGTCAAGGATATCTTTTTTTGATTTGATATATACATAACAATCAAGTAAAGAACGTAGTCCAGTACCACTATATTTATAATGTTTATAAGTATGTATAATAAAATAAATATAAAAATCTTCATCACAAAAATGCCAGCCAAAAAGATTATCGTCATCTTTTATAAGTTTTTCTTTTATATTAATATAATAAGAATGCCATAGTATATTATATGTAATACTAAATAAATTAGTATGCATTTCAAAATTATAAACAGGTTCTTTCTTGAAAACATCATGATTATCACCTTTTTTACCAAGATAACCTCGTTTTCTCATAAAATCATATATTTTTTCTCGATATTCATTATCAAATAAAATATCATTATCAGCCATTTGTCTCATTCCTAATTTTGGATATAAATCTTTTAAAATAATTCCTTTTAAAGGCATATACCATATACCTTCTGCTTCCATAAAATTAATAATTTCTAATCGTTCTCGATCAAGTAATAAATTTTTACGAATAGCTTTTTCTCTTTCAAGTTTCCAGTGCTTTAAAAGTTCTTTATCCAAAATTAATGTTTTAACAGATTCAATAGCTATATAACAAAGTGCTGCTAAACTATGCTTTTTACACACAAAATATAAAGCTCTTAAATCTGTGTCCTCTACCCAATCTTTATCAGGTATTTGACCACTTATCGCACAAGATGAAAGATACAACATGCCATATTTTACATTATTTTCTGCCAACATTATGTGCCTCCACTTAGCGAATTTTTCTCCAGCATCTACGTGCTAATGATAAAATACGTAATACGCCTGCTCGAATATAAAAGAAATCACACCATAAATGCACATAAAAAAGATATTTTTTATTAGTAACGGGGATAAATTTTCCATCTCTTGTAATTCCTTTTAATACCCCGATAATCATGTCATCAGTTATTCCATATTCTTTAGTATAACAATTATCCCCACAGATGACATAGTCATTTTCACGAACTTTTAAAATACGATGTAAAACTAACTTTCCATTTGCTCTTCGATATAATGGCACATCATACTTTTTTAATCTGCCATTGGGTTTTTCAAGTAAAATAATGTCCTTTCTTTGGCGTAATAAAGGCATCATCGAATATCCAACAACTGTAGAAATACAGCTTCCACGATTTGCAATTTCTTCAGCAATATTCACATTACGAATCATTCAAAAAAACCTGCTTTTTCAAATTCATTAATTATTTTATCAACATCTTTTTCTACAGTTTCACGATCAACTTCATAACGATTTAAAATATTATCAATGATTTCCTCTCTCGTTGTTTCATGTAACAACAAGCTAGCAATATATGCAGCCGTCTTATTATTCCGAACAATTCCTCTAAATTCTCTACTAGCATCTTCTGTTGCGATCATTACTGATTCACCAGACATTTCTTGAATAATAAATCCCTCTTTTAACTTCATATTAATACCTTCCTTTTAATCATTTGTTATTTTCATTGCTTCATAAGCTATTTCTACAGCTTCTTGAGAAATATTACATCCCATTTTATATACTGGAATAGAATTTAATAACTGATCAATTAAATTTAATGTTTGGATGTAAGCTTGAGAATCATCCAAAGGCCGATAAGTTTGTTGGAGTATTTGCATAAGCGCATCCTTTTTAGCAATTTTTTCAATAGTATTTTCTTTTGCCTGATACAATATACAGATTCCTTGTAAAGGAACACAAGTATTGGTACTTAAGCGATGCTTTCCATCCCAAGGTGTTCCATAGGCAGTTACAACACCATTATCAACTTTTAACAAAGGTTTATCATCATTGACCATATATGCCCGACTTTTAAATCTTTCCATCCATAATCTTGCATGCGTCGATTTACCTGTTCCGCTCGGTGCTGTAAATAAGTATCCTTTATCATCTACAGCAATTACAGAACCGTGAAAAAGTAAAACATTAAATTGTGGCATTCGAGTTGCAATTTTACGGTATACTGCTAAAGTTTCTAAATATTCATTGGAAAATTTTCGAATATTTATTCCATGTCTTTTGTCTTCTTGGGCAGATTTAATTCTTTCATTTTCAAGATCGTTTTCTTCTATTTTTACCGAAAAATCAGCTTTTTCTTGTGAAAGATAATCTTTACATAATTCTTTTGTCATTGGATATATTGTTGATACTTCAATAACTTTATCAGCTAATTTAATTTTAAAACTTATCATATTCTTCCTCTTATTTTAAGTATTTGTTATAAACATCATCTATTTTTTTATTCACTTCAGAAAGCTTAGCTTCTAATTCATCTTTCTGTGTTTGATATTCAGTTGTAATATTACCACGTCCTGCTTCCATTTCCTTACGATATTTCCTAACTTCTAATAAATTATTTACAAATAAATTATCTGATTCAGAAAAGTTATTAATCTTCTTTAACATTGAACTAAAACGATTTTTTTCATATTTTTCATTTTGCAAATCAGACCCAATCGTAAAAATAAGATTTCCTCTTTGAGTTATCGCATTAGTTAATATCGTACTAGCTCCACTACGATTCCATGAAATAGCCCCAGGATGCCATATGTCAGTTCCAGAATCTAAAGAGATTATCGCTAAATCATCTTCTCCATGATGTACAACTATTGAAAATCCTTGATTTTTAAGAGCTTCATCATATTCACTATGATAAGAATTTGCTGTAAAATATACAGATTCCGGTAACTCAATTCCTACTTCTTTTGTCATATTTTTACATGATGTTAGCCATTTATCAACATCATTATCATCTTCATCCCATTTTAAACAATACTGCCAACCTAATCCTATTAACTCTTTAAATTGTTTTAAGCTCATACAATCATCTCGTCCTGGAAAATTAGTTGGTGATAATGTCAACATTCCTACAAAATTATATTCTTTCATCAAAGGATAAATATCTGTATAAATATTTTCATCTACATTAGTAAACAATAACACCACACTACATATCCCTTGAGCTTCATTATTATAATTTTCTTCTAAATTAGATAGTTGTTCTTCTAATTGCTCTTTTTCATCTGTTAATGGTGCCATTTCTGTTTCCATCTGAGCATAATAAGTATCTCTTTCATTTTCTAAATGACTTTCACGCCAAAAAAAGAATATCAAACAAGCTATCGTAATAATAGCTACTATAAAAACAACAATGATTTTTATCCGTTGTTTCTTATCAAAATCAATTTTTTCTTCTTCCATATTTCTTCCCTCTCACCCTCATTAATATGTATTACTAATTAATAATACATATTATAAAAAATGACAGACAGTATAGGCCGTCTGCCATCTTTATACAATATTTATTTACCAATCAAAACCAGTAGTTTCAAGTTTTTCCTCACCACCACCATCACTTGCTGTAACAACATCTTCTTGTTCAAAAACAACTATTTCAGTTACTGGCTTTATATATTTTTCTTTCATTTCCTTCATATTTAATACCTTCCCTTATCCTAAAATAATATATCTTAATCTATATAAAATTTTAATCTCATATTTGTACTTACTAATTCTAACATAAACATCTATTTGTTTACAAGTATTATTTGAAAAAACATCGATAAAATGACTTTTTTTAGGCATATAATCATTTTATTATAAAAAAATAAATCATATAAATATAAATTTTCTTTAATATAATTTTTTAATTATAGTTTCATTTGTAAATATTCTACCCGATTAATATTTATATTTGTAATAATATCTAACTAATTTTAGTCACAATTCAAGAATTTTTAAAACTCTAAATAATCTATGATATATTATTTAATCCACTAACCAATTTTTGTATTTTATTAACTAAATATCATTCAATAAATTTCTACAATTTACTTTGCAAAATAAATGGGGAGAATCTAGTTATAAACTAAATTCTCCCCTTATTTATAATATTAAAATCTT
>BAHP02000124.1 GCA_000508865.1 Clostridiales bacterium VE202-01 | reverse complement strand
TTTTTTATAAAAATTTTATCAATTAAATAGTCTTTCATGTATATGATAATAAAAAATTGGGATCAGAGTAGATCCCATTTTATCTGATAATCATTATGATTTTATGTTATCTTAGATTATCATTTTTACATAAAAATTTTTAGTCATAATATTTATTTGCAAACTTCTATACTTCTGCTAGTTAAAAATTATTTATTTAAATCAATATAAAATTCCACATGTCCACAATTAGAGCAGTAACGACATTTAAGCTCATAATTTTTTTTCTTTAAATTATCATTTTTTATAATTAATTCTAAATAGCTTAAAGCTGCGGTACCATTATCTTTTACATAGCAGTTTGTATTTAATTCAGTTTGACAAATAGGACACTTTTTTTTCATACTGTCACCTCTTTAATTTCTATTGTACCATAAAATTATCGAGATAATAATACTAATTGTCCCCTTATTCGTCAAAATGTGCTATAATGAGTCTCGAAGTATAAGATACTTCAAAACAGATCATAGAAAGAAAGGAGACAGTCGAAAAAAACGGCAAAATATATGATAAAACTTACTAATGTAACAAAAATATATAAGACTGGTGTAAGAGCATTAAATAATATGAATCTTACGATTGAACCAGGTGAATTTGTGTATGTTATCGGAACTACTGGTGCTGGAAAATCAACTTTTATTAAATTGTTGTATCGTGAAGAAAAAGCAACATCTGGTAAAGTAGAAGTTGTAGGGCGTGATGTTTCAAAGATAAAGAATCGCAAGGTACCGTATTTTCGTCGTAATATTGGAGTTGTATTCCAAAATTTTAGATTATTGCCTAAAAAGACAGTTTTTGAAAACGTTGCCTTCGCTTTAGAGGTGATTGACACACCTCGAGTTGAAATTCGTCGTCGTGTTAGAGCTACTTTAGAGTTAGTTGGGCTTGAAGATAAGGTCAATGCTTTTCCTCATGAATTATCAGGAGGACAGCAGCAACGGGTAGCAATTGCTAGAGCGATCGTTAATAAACCGAAAGTATTGATTGCAGATGAACCGACTGGTAATCTTGATCCGGAAACTTCAAAAGAGATTATTAATTTATTAGAAAGAATCAATGAACAGCAGCACACTACGGTTTTAGTAGTTACTCATGATAGTAAAATCGTTCAGGAACACAAAAAAAGAACTATTTTAATTGAAGATGGGTGTGTCAATGCTGATACTAGTTTAGGAGGTTATGAAATCTAATGAATGAATTAATTAGTTGTATTAGAAACCTCCCTAAGCATTTTAAAACAGCTTTGCAAAATATTTGGCGAAATGGTGTAATGTCATTTTCATCAATATTTGCAGTTACAATTACTTTAGTATTAATTGGGGTAATTGGAGTACTGGCTTTAAATATTCAAGATATGAGTTTGAATATTGAAGAGGGAGTAAGAATTTATGTTAAATTAGACCGTGATATTGATAGTACTGCTGAACAGGCGGTAGGTGAGGAAATAAAGGCTATTAAAGATGTTAAATCAGTCACTTTTTTTACTAAAGATCAAGAATTAGATAAATTGATTGAAAAACAAGGTGAAGATGGAGCACAGTTATTTGAATCATTTAGAGAAGATAACCCGCTTGGTTCAGCTTATGAAGTTGAAGCTAAAGATGCTTCAAAATTAGCTAGTATTTCTAAAAAAATTAGAGATATTTCTGGAGTCAGCACAGTTAATTATGGTGGTGAATCGACACAGGATATGGTAAAAACATTACAAACGATTCAAACAGGGGGAACGATTTTTATTGTTGCCTTAGCGATAGTAGCATTATTTATGATTGCTAATACGATCAAAATTACGATTACAGCTCGTCAAACAGAAATCAGTATCATGCGAATGGTTGGGGCTAGTAACTGGTATATTCGAATTCCATTTATGTTAGAAGGAATGCTGATTGGTTTGTTTGGATCGATTATTCCGATCATCGTTTTAGTGTATGGTTATGGAATGATTTATGATTATACTGGTGGAATGTTTATGTCAGCGATGTTAGCGTTGAAAGCGCCAATGCCGTTTATCCGTGATTTCTCATTAGTTTTAGCACTTTTAGGCGCTGGAGTTGGATTGGTTGGAAGTTTTGTTTCAATCAGACGATTCTTAAAATTTTAGCAGGTATTGACCTGCTTTTTTGAAAAGAAAGTTAAATGAAAAGAGAAATTCTAGAATTTTTAAATCAAGATTATCTTAATAATCTTGATTTAATTTATGCTATTGATCACGGTGCTAAGATCATTTATTTTGGTAATGAAGGGATAATGTTAAAATTTGGTGATATGTATATGCTATCACTTAAGGATTCTGATTTAGGATGTCAATTATTGAATGACCTTGATAATTGTAATATGCTGGCTGTTCATAATGATCATTACCACGATCTTATCAAAGAAAAATTTGATCTTGATCAAAAATTGTGGCATATCAGTATGGGTATTTAAAAAATGATGTTGAAATTGTTAAAGTTCCACAAATAGAAATAAGAAAAATTGGGATGGAGTATTATGATTTTATTAGGCAAAATTATTCAACTTTAGTTGATGAAAAATATTTACAAAGCCGCATTCAGACAAATGTTTTTATCGGTGCTTTTGATCAGGATAAAATTGTTGGATTTGCTGGAATTCATGACGAGGGATCGATTGGTTTTGTTGAAGTGATAGCGAAATATCGCCGTAAGGGAATTGCAAGAATGTTAGAGACATATATGATCAATAAAGCGTTAAAGAAAAATGAACTAATCTATTTGCAAGTTGAGCTTGAAAATACAGTTTCGATGAGATTTCATGAAAAGTTAGGATTTAAACGAGCTGATGATATAATTACCTGGTATATGTAAAGGAGAAAACTATGGAAAAGTATGAATTTAATGATTTAAAATATTTACAGATCCCTTTGCCTGAGGAGTTATTAAAATTAAAGTGGCATGGCAGTTTTAAACGGATGAATAAAGTTATTGAAGCAAAACTTGCTAAAGATATTCCTTTAGCATTGAAAAAAAGACTGCTTCATGAAAAAGAGATAATTAAAAGAATGCCTAAGGAATATCCTTTGGCTTATCAAGATGCTTTAAAAATATGTCATGATAATTTTATTAATTTTAAAGATGCCGAGTTAGAACAGCTACAGGATGAAAATGCGGTAGAGTGGATCTTTGTTGAAGGGAAGGCACAGTTTAGAGATGATTTTTTTGATAATATAATTAAAACGCGTAATGATTATGTAAAAAGATTAAAAGATCCTAGTAAGATAAAAAGTCGTGAAACTAATTTTGCGTTATTAAATAATGCAATAAAGGAAATAAAAGAGAAAGGTAAATTAGCTTATCATTTTCATTTGAAGACCGGAATGAAGATCAAGACTAAGGATACTGATAAAATGATTAGAGTTCATTTACCTATACCATTAGAAAATTGTCAAATAAGTAATTTTAAATTATTAAAAACGACACCCCAAAATCGCTCCTTAAATGAAAAAGATCATCCTCAAAGAACGGTTTATTTTGAAGAAAACATTGATGATATTAAAGAATTTTATGTTGAATATGAATATGATAATATGATTGAATATCAGGAGCTTGATTATCAAAAAGTTTTAAATGATCAACCAAAATTTTATTTACATGAGCAAGCTCCACATATTGTTTTTACACCATATTTAAAATCATTAGCAAAAGAGATCATTAAAAATGAAACCAATAATTTAATTAAAGCTAAATTGATTTATGAATATATTACTACCCATATTACATATTCATTTGTTCGCAACTATTATACAATTCCTAATATTCCCGAATATGCTGCTTTAGGCGGTAAAGGTGATTGTGGCGTTCAGACTCTATTATTTATCACTTTATGCCGCTATGTTGGTGTTCCGGCGATGTGGCAGGCAGGTCTTTATGTAACTCCATACGATATTGGTAATCATGATTGGGCTCGATTCTATGTGGCTCCATATGGCTGGCTGTATGCTGATTGTTCGTTTGGTGGAGCGGCTTATCGTAACGGTGATAAAGAAAGATGGCAGTATTATTTTGGTCATTTAGATCCATTTAGAATGGTTGCCAATAGTGAATATCAATATGATTTATATCCTGCCAAAAATTTTATTCGTCAGGATCCTTATGATAATCAAACCGGTGAAGCTGAATATGAAGATCGAGGGTTATATTTAAATGATTATGATTTGCATTTAGAAGTAATGGATATTAAAAAATTATAATTAATAAGGGAAGCGCTGGGCTTCCCTTTGAAATATTTAATTTTGACTTTTCTCTTGTTTTTCTAATAATTCTAACCAGCGTTCATTTTTGGCTTCTAATTGTTCTGTTAAATGATCACGTTGATTAGATAGCTCAGTTAGTTTTTTAAAATCATTTTGATACTCATTCATTTGTTCGTTAAATATTTCAATTTGTTCTTCTAAGTCTAAAATAATACTTTCCATTGATTCTAGTTCCTGTTTTTCTTTAGAAGATAAACGTACTTGATTTTGTTTTTGTAATCTTTTTTGCTCTTTATACTTAAGGGCACCATCCCCCTTAGCTTTAGATGATTTATCATCAATATTAACATAACTGCTATAACCGCCATTACAATAAGTTATTTGTTTGTTTTTAAAAATAAATAAAGCATCACAAATACGATCCAAAAAATAACGATCATGAGAAACCGTGATTACAATACCATTAAAACTATCTAAATAATCTTCTAAGATTGCTAACGTTGTAATATCTAAATCATTAGTTGGTTCATCAAATAATAAAACATTAGGTGCCTGCATTAATATATTTAATAAATACAAACGTCTTTTTTCACCACCAGATAATCTAGAAATATACGTATGTTGTAAACTTGAGTCAAATAAAAAACGTTCACACATTTGTTTAGCGCTGAAAGTTCCTTCTAAAGTTTTTAAATCATTACTCGTTTGTTTAATATAATCAATAACTCGCATATTTTCATCAAGGTCATCGCTCATTTGTTTAAAATAACCGATTTTGATCGTATCACCATAAATAACTTCACCATTACTTGGATTTAATTCTTTTGCGATAATCTTTAGTAAAGTACTTTTACCACAACCATTAACTCCTAAAATTCCAATTCTGTCAGTTCGTTTAAATAAATAAGAAAAATTATTAAATAAAGTTAAATTATCATAATGCATACTAATATTTTTAAGCTCGATCGTTTTTTTACCAAGTCTTGAAGCAGTATTGATCATTTCAACTTGATTTATCGTTTGGATATCTGCAATACTATTTAATTGCTCAAAGCGTTGTAATCTTTCTTTACTTTTAGTTGTTCTAGCCTGAACTCCAGCTCGCACCCATTCAAGTTCTTTCTTTAAAAACAATTTTCTTTTCCGTTCACTAGCTAAGGCTTCTTCTTCACGTTTTGCTTTTAAATCTAAGAATTTAGAATAGTTAGCTTCATATTCATATATCTTGCTACGATCAATTTCCATGATTTTATTTGTAACTCTTTCTAAAAAATAACGATCATGAGTAACCATAAAAATAGCTTTGTTAAACTTGATCAAATATTTTTCTAAATACTCGATCATTTCATTATCTAAATGGTTAGTTGGTTCATCAAGAATTAATAAGTCACAGGGTTTTAATAAAGTAATTGCTAGAGCAACACGTTTTTGTTGTCCACCTGATAATTCTTTAATTAATTGATCATGATTAGTGATACCTAATTTATTTAAAATTGCTTTAACTTCATATTCATTGACTTTATTTTGGTCGATCATCTCATAGACTTGTTTAATGATGGTATTATGGGAATTAAAATCAGGATTTTGTGGTAGATAAGATATTTGTAGATCTTTTTTTTGAATAATGTCACCTTGATAAGTTTCAATGCCGGCAATGATCTTTAATAAAGTACTTTTACCAGTACCATTAATACCAATCAAAGCAATTTTATCAGTTTCTTCTATTGAAAATGAGACACGATCAACAATATTTTTAATTCCATTTGTTTTAGATAAATTATTTACACTTATTAACATACGATTCTCCTTAAATTAACTATATTCTATCATGTAATCAATATTTGTAAATGAGTAATTAAAAGTGATTTTATATGTTGATAACTAAAACGGTTATTATTTTGACTAGATAATATGGCTAGCTAACATCTTGTAAGATATAAGCAGTTATTGCTGTATAGAGTATATTAATATACAAGATATAGGTTCAAATAAAAAATTTATTATTGATTAAAATGAAAAAAGTGTAAAAAAAGATTAAAGATGAAAATCTTTAACCTTTTTTAGTTACTATTACTTTTTTGAAATAATATGATCTATTTTTATGATGATATAGATAAACAAATATTATAATCTTGATTACTGAAAAACTTTATTCTTGATATAATCTTTTTGGTGATATAAATGAAACGTTATACAATTGGTAAAATGGCAAAATTAAATAATGTAAGTGAACAAACATTAAGGTTATATGATAAGATCGGGTTATTTAAACCTGCTTATGTTGACGAAAAAAATGGTTATCGGCTTTATGATATTGGACAATCAGCAAGACTCGATATTATACAATATTTAAAAAATTTAGGAATGACTCTAAAAGAAATAAAAGAGGTTTTTGATTATAGGGATTTATCGTTATTGCAAGAGAAACTAGAAGAAAGCAAAGGACAAATTGATCTACAAATTAAACATTTAAGGGAACAAAAAGAAGCAATTCAAAGAACGATCGATTCATTTGAGCTGTTTAAAGCAGCCCCTAAAGCCGGTATGATAACTTTAGAATTTATTAATAAACGAACGATGCTTTACGTAGATAAAAAAATTAATATCTATGACTATGATTTAGATGTTTATGAAAGTTTGTTAAGAGAGTTTAAAGATGATTTAATTAAACAAAATTTACCACCAACTATTTTCTTTAATCCGGGAACGATTTTAAGAAAAGAACATGTTGAAAAAAGAGAATTTATTTCAAGTGAGATTTTTGTTTTTATTAATGATAAAAATAAAGTAGTTTTAAAAAAAAGAAACAATTCCTGCAAGTATGTATTTATGTATATATTGTGATGATTTCACTAATGAGAAAGAATATGCTTGTAAATTATTTGATGAAATAGAAGCTAAAAATTATACAATAATCGGGGATTATTTATGCGAAAGCTTAAATGATATCTTGATATTTAACGATAAAAAACGAAATATGTATTTAAGACTGCAGGTTCCCGTTAAAATTTAAAAATAGAATTACAAATACTTGACTTTATGGTAACCATAAAGTTTATACTAAAAGTATCGGAGGTAATTAATATGAACAAAGAAAAAGTTAGAGTAGTTCAGTATGGATGCGGAAAAATGGCAAAATATATTATTCGTTATCTATACGAAAAAGGTGCTGAAATCGTAGGTGCAATCGATGTTAATCCTGAAGTTGTCGGTAAAGATGTTGGTGAGTTTGCCCAGCTTGGATTTAATCTTGGTGTCACTATCAGTGATGATGCTGATAAGGTTTTGGATGAGTGTGATCCAGATATTGCAGTAGTTACATTATTTAGTTTTGTTGAAGATTGTTATCCACATTTTGAAAAATGTGTAAGTCGGGGAATTAACGTTATTACTACATGTGAAGAAGCAATTTATCCATGGACGACCGCTAGTAAACTTACTAATAAATTGGATGAACTTGCTAAAGAAAATGGATGTACTATCGTTGGTTCGGGAATGCAGGATATGTATTGGATCAATATGATCGGTGCAGTAGCTGGTGGTGTTCATAAGATTAAAAAAATTGAAGGAGCTGTTTCTTATAATGTTGAAGATTATGGTTTAGCTCTTGCAAAAGCTCATGGGGCTGGTTTTACACCAGAACAGTTTGAAAAAGAATTAGCTCATCCTGAAACTTTGGAGCCTTCTTATGTATGGAATTCAAATGAAGCATTATGTAATAAAATGGGCTGGACAATAAAATCACAGACCCAAAAATGTGTGCCTTATTTTTATGATCGTGATTTGTATTCAGAAACTTTACAGGAAACTATTCCTCAAGGCAATTGTATTGGAATGTCAGCAGTAGTAACAACAGAAACCTTCCAAGGACCAATAATAGAAACACAATGTATTGGAAAAGTGTATGGACCTGATGATGGTGATATGTGTGATTGGAAAATCATTGGCGAACCAGATGTCACTTTTTATGTTGAAAAACCAGCTACTGTAGAACATACATGTGCAACGATCGTTAATCGTATTCCTTCAGTTTTATTAGCTCCAGCGGGATATATAACAGTTGAAAAATTAGATGAATTAGAATATTTGTCATATCCAATGCATTTGTATTGTGATGAATAATAGTTTTTAAAAATTAGACTCAAAAAACTAACAGATAATATATTTACTGTTAGTTTTTTAGTAAAATGCTTTTAAGAGAATGTAAAGCGATTACCGCAAAGAATTTTGAATAAATAAAAAACGGCTATCAAGCCGTTTGTTTATATCCTGGCAGAGGTAGTAGGAGTCGAACCCACATCAACGGTTTTGGAGACCGGTATTCTACCATTGAACTATACCTCTATTTCCAACTGCTCTACTATAATAACATATCTTTTTAAACTTGTAAATAAAAAAATTAAATGTTTTAAAAAATAGGTATTTGTCTAATTGAAGAATATTATAAAAATCTTAAGAAAATCATAAGATTTTTATTATTGAATGAGTATAAAACATGGTTTATAATAAGCAACGTATGTTTTATAACTAAGGGAGTGTAATCATGGATGAAAAACTATCTATAGTGATAAATAAATTGGGACATTGTTTAGGAACTATTTTGTTGATGAGTGTAATTATGACAATTACGATCTATTTTGAAATCGGTGGTGTCTATTTTAGTTCTTATAATTTGGATAATAAATATAATATGCTTATTGTTCCCATAGTGATTATCTTAGTTTTTGTTTTAATGTATTTTTTGTATAAAAAGATAAAACAGATCGATTTAGAGAATAAAAAGAGATATTATTTGATTTTATCTATTATTGCGATTGTAATTGTAGGACTACAATTATATAGTATTTATGCTATTAAGGTTGAACCGAGCTGGGATTTTGGTGTAGTTCACCGTGAAGCTATTCGTTTAGCGACGAGTAAAAGTCAAATTACTAATATATCTTATTTTAGTACTTATACAAATAATAATTTAATGTTATTAATGTTGACAGGGATATATAAGATTTTAGGCTGCTTTCATATTAGTGATTATGTAACGGCGAGCTGTTTTGTTAATATGTTGATGATCGATATCCCACTAGTAATTAATTATTTTAGTGTAAAAAGATTATTCAGTCGTAATATGGTTGTTATGTATATGATTTTAACGATGTTTTGTTTACCGATCTATACTTACGTGCCGATCTTTTATACTGACACATATCCAATGATTTGGGGCTCATTAATTGTTTTATTATATATAAAAATGAATCAAACGATGAATCTCAAAGAAAAATATTTGGAAGCAGTTTTGATTGGGATTTGTGCATTGATTGGTTTTGAATTAAAAGCAACGATCTTGATTTTGCTGGCTGCTGTTATTCTGCACTATCTATTTACAAATAAAGGAATAAAAAAACTTGTTATTATTGCATTAGTAGTAGTTTCATTTATTACCTCGATGACAGCATATAATAAGATGATCGATAGTACTAATCTTTTTAATGATTTAGATTATGAAGCAGAGGCTTTGCCGTATGTTCATTGGATAATGATGGCATTAAATAAAACCGGAGGATTTAATCGTAAAGACTATAATTATTCTAAGTCGATCATTGGAAAAGAGGCTAAGCAGGAAGCGGCAATCAAAATGATTGGTGAAAGATTAAATAATTATGGATTTAGTGGTTTAATTGGGCATTTAGGAACTAAAATAAATTACACTTATAATGATGGAACATATTACTCAGTTTCTTTACTGGCTCGTAAACCGCTAAATACAGATTCATTAGGCTATAATTTATTAGCAAAAGATGGAAAATACATAAATAAAACGATATATTTGGCGAATAGTTATAACATTTTTATTTTAGTAATGCTTGTGTTATCAATGGTTAGTGGTTTTAGAAAAGAAAAATTAGATTTATTAAGTTTTCTTAGAATTTTATTATTTGGCTTAATGTTATTTTTACTGATTTGGGAATCTAAACCAAAGTATTTGGTAAATTTTTTACCAGTGTTTAATATTTTGGTTTTAGATGGAATGATATTTTATGAAAAAATAATAAAGAGGGGGAAATTATTATGGATACATTAGCAATCGTGGTACCTTGTTATAATGAACAAGAAGTTCTTGCAACAACGATCAAACAATTAGAACAGTTAATTATATCATTGATTGAAAAAGGAAAAATAGCTAAAGAAAGTTATGTTATTTATGTAAATGATGGTAGTAAAGATAATACCTGGCAGATTATTGAAGATAATTTTAAGCTTTTTAAACATTTACAAGGTTTAAATTTGGCAGGTAATGTTGGGCATCAAAATGCGTTACTTGCAGGATTGCATCATGTAAGTGATAAATGTGATATGGCAATATCAATAGATGCTGATCTTCAAGATGATATTAATGTGATTGAACAAATGATCGATAAATATTATCAAGGCTGTAATATAGTTTATGGTGTTAGAGATGATCGTAGTAGTGATACTGCATTTAAACGAGTTACAGCGCAGTCTTTCTATCGAGTAATGCACTTTTTAGGAGTGAAGTCTGTTTATAATCATGCTGATTTTCGTTTACTAGATAAACGAGCTTTACAGTTTTTGAAAGAATATCCAGAAAGAAATTTATTTTTAAGAGGAATAGTTACATTACTTGGTTTAAATACTGACTGTGTATATTATTCGCGTAAAGAAAGAATGGCAGGAGAATCTAAGTATCCGTTAAAAAAGATGCTTTCATTTGCTTTTGATGGAATTACTTCTTTTAGTATAAAACCAATTACAATGATTTTATTATTAGGACTTATAATTATGTTTTGTTCCATTTTAGCGATCATCTATACATTATTTTCATACATAAATGGTCATAGTGTAGCAGGCTGGGCCTCATTGATGATTTCGATTTGGTTTTTAAGCGGCGTACAGTTGTTTGGAATTGGCTTGATTGGTGAATATGTTGGTAAAGTATATCTCGAAGTTAAAAGACGGCCACGTTATCATGTTGCAAACTGGTTAGGTGAAACAAATGATCAATAAATATTATCACAAATATCGGGAAGTGATCTTATATTTAGTTTTTGGTGCTGGAACGACATTTGTCAATATAATCGTATATTATATATGCGGACATGGATTTAAGCTGGCTGTTTCTATAAGTACGATAATTGCTTGGGCTTTATCAGTACTTTTTGCATATGTCACTAATAAGATATGGGTATTTAATTCTAATAGAAATAAACTAAAAGAGATTTTGATTGAATTTACTCGTTTTGTAGGCTGTCGTTTAACGACAGGATTAATTGATTTAATAATTATGGTAGTATTTTGTACCTGGTTAGGTTTCAATGATTTGATAATTAAAATTGCTTCTAATGTTTTAGTGATCATCATGAATTATATTTTTAGTAAGTTAATTATTTTTAAGGGATGATAATAACCCAGGCTAAATCTGATTTTATTCATATGGTAGAGTAGAAGGAGGAATAAAATGAATAAATTGGAATTAGCGATTTCATCGATCAAATATCAAAAGTTTAGAAAAATATATCCGATTATGAAAGCTTTTCATACGGGAACGATCTTTGAAGAATTGGACTTACCATGGGGTGAGCTTCAATAATGAATAACGATGATTTATTAATGCAAATCATGATGCTGGATTTTGCTGTTCAAGAAGCTTCATTATTTTTAGATACTCATCCTTGTGATGAAGAAGCAATGAGATATTTTAATGAAGCTGCAACACGTTTGAAAAACGCTAAAAAAGAATATCGTAAACAGGGAAATGTTTTAACTAATCGTGAACTAGATGCTTACCAAAACGGTTATTTAAAGGCTCCTTGGCCATGGGAAGGTGACAGAAAATGTGGTTGTATGAAAAACGCTTGCAATATCCAGTAAATATTACAAAGCCTGATGCTAAAGCAGCTGCAGTGATCATCGATCAATTGGGTGGTCCTGATGGTGAATTAGCTGCAGCACTTAGATATATCTCACAGCGTTATACGATGCCTTATCCAGAAATACAAGCATTGTTGACGGATATTGGGACGGAAGAACTAGCTCATGTTGAGATCATCAGTGCTATTTTATATCAATTAACTACAGATTTAACAATTGATGAAATCAAGGCTCAAGGATTTGATAAATATTTTGTTGATCATACGTTAGGAATTTATCCTCAAGGTGCCAGCAGTGTACCATTTACAGCTGCATACTTCCAGTCTAAAGGTGATCCGATTACAGATTTAACTGAAGACATGGCAGCTGAACAAAAGGCAAGAACAACTTATGATAACATTTTGGCGCTTGTTGATAATGAAGAAGTTAGAAAACCAATTCGTTTTTTAAGAGAACGGGAAATCGTTCACTATCAAAGATTTGCTGAAGCTTTAGAATTAGTGAAAAAACGTTTAGATTCACAAAATTATTATAAATATAATCCAGCATTTACAAATGGTAAAAAAAGATGTAACTAGATATAAAGTTAGATGTTATATTTTAAAAATATGACATCTTTTACATATATTAAATTTTATTGATCAGGTTTAGTGCACTTATTTGCTTAAAATTAAGTGAAATAATAAATTATATTGATTTAATCATGACTTTATGACATAATAATATGACTTTAATAAAAAGGAGTTATGATAATGATATCTACACAAAATGTATCTTTAAGATATGGCGATAGAGCTTTATTTGAAAATGTTAGTGTTAAATTTACAGAAGGAAACTGTTATGGAATCATTGGGGCTAATGGTGCTGGTAAAAGTACTTTTTTAAAAATATTAGCAGGTGAAATTGAACCCAATAAAGGTGAGGTTATTTTAGAACCACATAAACGTTTATCCGTTTTAAAACAAGATCACTTTGCATATGATGAAAAAGGTGTCGTAGAAACTGTAATTATGGGTAATAAGCATCTTTATGAAATCATGCAAGAAAAAGAAAAATTATATGCAAAACCTGATTTTAATGATGAAGATGGAATTAGATTAGGTGAGCTTGAAGGTGAATTCGCAGAAATGGATGGTTGGAATGCGGAAGTCGATGCAGAAATTCTATTAAATGGTTTAGGAATCACAAATGAATTACATGAATTGAAAATGAAAGAATTAGATGGTAATCAAAAAGTTAAAGTATTACTTGCTCAAGCTTTGTTTGGTAATCCAGACGTTCTTTTATTAGACGAACCGACTAACCATTTAGATTTAGATAGTATTCGCTGGTTAGAAAACTTTTTGATGAATTTTAAAAATACTGTTATCGTTGTTAGCCATGACCGTTATTTTTTAAATAAAGTTTGTACTCATATCGCTGACATTGATTATTCAAGAATCCAATTATATGTTGGTAACTATGATTTTTGGTATGAATATAGCCAATTGCAATTACAGCAGGCTAAAGATCAAAATAAAAAAGCTGAAGCTAAGAAAAAAGAATTAGAAGAATTTATTGCTCGTTTCAGTGCTAATGCTTCTAAAGCTAAGCAGGCGACATCGAGAAAAAAATTATTAGATAATTTAGAAATGGTGGATATAAAACCATCACTTCGCCGTTATCCTTTTATTGCCTTTAAACCGGGACGTGAAGTTGGAAATATTGTTTTAAAAGTAGAAGGTTTATCTAAAACAGTTGATGGTGTGAAATTGTTGAACAATGTTAGTTTTTCAATTAATCCTAAAGACAAAGTGGCATTTGTTGGTGATGTAAAAGCAACAGAAGTATTTTTTAAAATCATTATGGGAGAAATTGAACCTGACGAAGGAACATTCCAATGGGGTGTAACGACTTCACAATCATATTTTCCTAAAGATAATTCAAAGTTTTTTAATGACTGTGATCTATCTTTGGTAGACTGGCTCCGGCAATTTTCAGTTAAAGATGAATATGAACAAGATTTACGGGGCTGGCTGGGAAGAATGTTATTCTCTGGTGAAGAAGCACTAAAAAAAGCTTCTGTCTTATCTGGAGGTGAAAAGGTTAGATGTATGCTGGCTAAAATGATGATGGCTGAAGCTAATGTTTTAGTTCTTGATGAACCAACAAACCATCTTGATTTGGAATCGATTCAGGCTTTAAATCAAGGATTGATCAATTTTAAAGAAAATATTTTATTTACTAGTCATGATCATCAATTTGTACAGACAATTGCTAATCGAATCATTGAATTTAATGAAAATGGTATTTTAGACCGTTTATCAACTTATGATGAATATCTAGAATATAAAGAAAAAAACAAGTAGATCATTGTACTACTTGTTTTTTCTTGTATAATATTTACAAGGAGGAGCAGTATGAATAGTACAGTTAAAGAATTATTTGAACGAAAATCGGTTAGGGTTTATAAAGACAAAGAAATTGAACCAGAAAAAAAACAATTAATATTAGAGTCAGCTATTCAGGCACCAACAGCCGGAAATATGACTTTATATTCAATTATTGATATTCAAGATCAAGAAATTAAAGATAAACTGGCTAAATCTTGTGATAATCAGCCATTTATTGCAAAAGCACCATTAGTATTGATTTTTGTTGCCGATTATCAAAAATGGTATGATGCTTTTAAATATTATCATGATAATGAAAAAGTCAGAGAACCATCTTATGGCGATTTTTTATTGGCTTATAGTGATGCGCTGATTGCAGCACAAAATGCTGTTGTTGCTGGCGAAAGTATGGGAATTGGCAGCTGTTTTATTGGTGACATCATCGAACAGTATGAATATCATCGGGAGTTATTAAATTTACCACAATATTGTGCACCTGTTGCCATGCTGGTGATGGGATATCCTACTGATCAACAAAAAAGAAGACCAAAACCAGTACGCTTTGATTCTAAATATATTGTAAGTACTGATAAATATGAAAGATTTTCATCAGAAAAATTAGTTGCAATGTTTGATGATCGCGCAATTAAAGCTAATAAAACAAGCGGTGGCAAGGGATATGTTGATGATATTTATAACCGTAAATGGACGAATCCGTTTATTGAGGAGATGACCCGCTCATCTAAACTATGGTTTGAACAATGGGGAAAAGAGGATGAAGAATCTTAGGATTCTTTTTCTTTATTTAAGGGTTGACATTTAATTTATTATGAATATAATATATAGCACGCTATCTATTTAAGGAGGTATACAATGCCTAATAAAAAGACTGGATTTTTAATTAAACAAGTTCATATTCTTCAAGAGCAGCGTCTAAATAGAAAATTTGAACATTTTGGTTTAACGGCTGCACAAACTTTTACACTAGTTAGTTTGTTTAAAGCTCGAGAAAAAAATGAGAAATTAAATCAAAAAGATCTTGAAAGAATATTGGATATTTCAAATCCTACAGTAACTGGAATCTTAAATCGTTTAGAAGCAAAAGATTTAATTAGGCGAGTTACTTGTAAACATGATGCAAGAATCAGATATATTGAAGTTACTAAAAAAGCTATTGAATTAGCTAAAGAAATTCGAAAAACTTTTAAAGAAGCGGAAGAACAGTTAGTTAGTTCTTTGACTCCAGAAGAAATAGATAGATTAAACGAATATCTAATCAGAATATTAAGAAGTGCTTCTTAATATTTATTTTAAACTAATTCATAGCACGCTATATATTTAGGAGGTATGTAAATGTTAAAAACACTTATAGCTCAGATTAAAGAGTACAAAACAGCTACTATTTTAACACCATTATTAGTTATTATAGAGGTTGTTTTAGAAGTTATAATTCCGTTTTTAATGGCAATGATCATCGATCAGGGAATATCTGTAAAAGATATGGATATGGTCGTTAAATTAGGAATTATTACGTTATTAGCATCTTTTGTTTCTTTAGCAGCAGGAGGCCTAGCAGGAAAGTATGCAGCTAAAGCTTCAACAGGATTTGCTAAAAATTTAAGAAAGGCAATGTATTACAATATTCAAAATTTCTCTTTTGCAAATATTGATAAATACTCAACAGCTGGTTTAGTTACTCGTATGATGACCGACGTAACAAACGTTCAAAATGCTTTTCAAATGATCATTAGAGCATGTATCAGAGCACCATTAATGATGATTTCTGCGATGGTTATGGCTTTTACGATCAATGCTGAAATTGCCTTTGTATTTGTGATCGCAATTATCTTTTTAGGAATTGTCTTGACATTTTTTATGACACGGGCTCATCCTTATTTTAAAAGGGTATTTAATACTTATGATGATTTAAATGCTTCAGTTCAGGAAAATGTCAATGGAATTAGAGTTGTTAAGGCATATGTTCGTGGTGATTACGAAGATGAAAAATTTAAAAAGACATCATCTTTAATATATAAACTATTTGTAAAAGCTGAAAATTATTTAGTTTTCAATCAACCATTAATGCAATTGACAGTATATGCATGTATTATTGGAATTTCCTGGTTTGGGGCACATTTAATTGTTGGTGGCAGCTTAACTACCGGTGAGCTTACTAGTTTATTTACTTATGTGATGATGATTTTAATGAGTTTGATGATGTTTTCTATGGTTTTTGTCATGGTAGTTATGTCAGTTGCTTCAGCACAGCGTATTTGTGAAGTAATAAATGAAGAATCAACTTTGCATAATCCAGAAAATCCTGATTATGAAATCAAAGATGGATCAATTGATTTTAATAATGTAAGTTTTTCATACTATGATGATCAAGAAGAAATCAGTTTAAGTAATGTAGATGTGCATATTAAATCTGGACAGACCATTGGTATTATTGGCGGAACTGGTAGTGCTAAGTCAACTTTTGTCCAATTGATTCCAAGATTGTATGATACGACTTGTGGCGAAGTACTTGTAGGTGGTAAAAATGTTCGTGATTACGATTTAGAGACATTACGAAATGAAGTTGCCATGGTATTACAAAAGAACGTCTTATTTTCTGGAACGATCAAAGAAAATCTTCGCTGGGGTAATAAAAATGCTACTGATGAAGAAATCATGGAAGCTTGTAAGTTAGCTCAGGCTGATGAATTTATTCAACGTTTCCCAGATAAATATGACACATATATTGAACAAGGTGGGACAAATGTATCAGGAGGACAGAAACAAAGATTGTGTATTGCCAGAGCTTTACTTAAAAAACCAAAAATCTTGATTCTTGATGATTCTACTAGTGCTGTTGATACTAAAACTGATGCTTTGATTCGTAAAGCTTTTAAAGAAGTTATTCCTGGAACTACTAAGTTGATCATCGCACAACGAATTAGTTCGGTTGAAGATGCTGATTTAATTATTGTTTTAGATGATGGAAAAATTAGTGCTATGGGTACTAATGATGAATTATTAAAAACAAGTGATATTTATCGTGAAATTTTTGAAACCCAAAAGAAGGGAGGAACTTTAAGTGAATAATAATCGTGGAAAAACAATGAAAAGATTATTTAATTTTGTTATCTCTAGACACCGTAATACTTGTATAGTGATTCTTTTATTAATTATTATTAGCAGTTTATCTAGTGTTATGGGATCGATCTTTATTAAGAGTTTAATTGATGATTATATTACTCCTTATCTTAATACAGTTAATCCGGATTTTAATCCGTTATTGAATGCCATTTTAAAAATGGTAGCTATATATGCAATTGGTGTTATTGCAACTTATACTTTTAATAAATTGTTGATCAATGTATCTCAAGGCTCATTAAAAGAAATCAGGGATACAATGTTTGAACATATGGAACAATTACCGATTCGTTATTTTGATACCCACAACCATGGTGATATTATGTCTATTTATACTAACGATACGGATACTTTAAGACAAATGATTTCTCAAAGTATTCCTCAAGTAATTGTTTCAGCAACAACGATCATCTGTGTTTTTGTTTCGATGCTGGTTATGAGTATTCCGCTTACGATCATCAGTGTTATTATGGTATGTGTAATGCTTGGAGTTTCTAAGTATGTAACAAATCGAAGTGGTAAATATTTCTTTGCTCAACAAACTAATTTGGGTAGAGTCAATGGTTTTGTTGAAGAAATGATGGAAGGCCAAAAGGTTGTTAAAGTCTTTACTCATGAAGAAGAAGCAAAGATTGATTTTGATAAAGTTAATGAAGAATTATTTGAAAGTGCTTATGAAGCTAATAAATACGCTAATATTTTAATGCCTTTGATTGGAAACTTAGGGTATGTAAGTTATGTTTTAGTAGCGGTTGTTGGTGGTGTTTTAGCAATCAATGGTTATATGGATCTAACCGTAGGAACTCTTGCTTCTTTCTTACAACTAAACCGTTCGTTCAATCAGCCAATTAGTCAGATCTCGCAACAAATCAACATGGTTTTAATGGCGTTAGCTGGTGCTGAAAGAATCTTTGCTTTGATGGATGAAGAGATTGAAGTTGATGAGGGTCATGTTACTTTAGTAGATGCTAAAGAAAATGAAGATGGAACTTTATCACCAGTAAATTACCGCACCGGTATCTGGGCTTGGGAACATAAACGTCCTGATGGTTCAATTGAATATGTTCGTTTAGCCGGAGATGTTCGTTTTCATGATGTAACCTTTGGTTATAATGATAATAAGACAATTTTATATGATATGAACTTATTTGCTAAACCTGGTGAAAAGCTTGCTTTCGTTGGGGCTACAGGAGCTGGTAAGACAACGATTACTAATTTGATCAATCGTTTCTATGATATCCAAAAAGGATCGATTACTTATGATGGTATTGATATCAAATTAATTAAAAAAGCTGATTTAAGAAGATCTTTAGGAATCGTATTACAAGATACGCATTTATTTACCGGAACGATCATGGATAACATTCGTTATGGAAAACTAGATGCAACAGATGAAGAATGTATTGCCGCAGCTAAACTTGCTAATGCCCATGAATTTATCATGCATTTAGAGCATGGGTATCAAACAGTTCTTAGCGGTGATGGTTCAAGTTTATCTCAGGGTCAGTGTCAGTTACTAGCGATCGCTAGAGCAGCAGTTGCTAATCCACCAGTATTGATTTTGGATGAAGCAACATCAAGTATTGATACGCGTACTGAAAGTATCGTTCAAAGTGGAATGGATAAATTGATGGAAGGACGTACCGTATTTGTAATTGCGCACCGTTTATCAACGATCAAAAATTCTGATGCAATCATGGTTCTTGATCAAGGAAGAATCATTGAACGTGGTGATCATGATAAATTAATAAAAGAAAAAGGAACTTATTACCAGTTATACACAGGTGGTTTAGAATTAGATTAAGATATGGATAGGTATTAGCCTATCCATTATTGTTAAAGGAATAAATTAATGGTACAGTATAAGTGAATGAAAGGATATGATGTGATGGAATTAACATTTAGATATGCTAATAGTAATGATACAGCATTGATCTTATATTTTATTAAGGAATTAGCAAAATATGAACAGATGCTTGATGAAGTTATTGCTACTGAAGAATTATTGAATGAGTGGTTATTTGTAAAAAAGAAAGCCGAAGTAATTTTTGCTTTAAAAGATGGAAAAGAGATTGGCTTTGCTTTGTTCTTCCATAATTTTTCGACTTTTTTAGGACGCTCAGGGATATATTTGGAAGATTTATATATCAAACCTGAACATCGTGGCAAAGGTTATGGTAAAGCTTTGTTTAAACAGCTGGCTAAAATAGCGGTTGAGCGAAAATGTGGTCGCTTAGAATGGTGGTGTTTAGATTGGAATCAGCCAAGTATTGATTTCTATTTATCATTAGGTGCTAAAGCGATGAAAGATTGGACAGTATATCGAATTACCGGAGAAACGTTAAAAGAATTAGGAAAATAAAAAACTACTGGATGTAGTTTTTATGCATGTTTGACACGATCTTTTTCTTCAGCTGCTTTAGCATCGTTGAAACGATCAAGTGTTCCAACTAAATATCCTGTGATTCTTCTAATTCTTTCAAAGTTTTGAGGCTGGAAAACATAATCTAGATCCACCTCATCACCATCAATTGAAATTGAAAGAGACTTTAATGTTTCATTAGGAAACTTATTTTCCAAATATTTTATATATGCTTGAATTTCCTCTTCATCCATATAACCATTTTTTACTTTTACTTGAACATTGTTAAAATCTTCCATAATATCACCTGTTATGAAGTGACCTTTGTCAAGACAAAAATATACAATTCATAATATTTTTATTAAATTGTTTCATCAAAGGCATACAAAGACTTC
>BAHP02000125.1 GCA_000508865.1 Clostridiales bacterium VE202-01 | reverse complement strand
CGCTTTATACCGAATTCAGTATAAAAGCGATAGGGGAATACATTACACATCGAGGAGGTATCGTGAGCTGACAAGGGATATGGTGTGCAGCTATTCAAGAAAAGGTAATCCATGGGATAATGCATGTATAGAATCATATCATGCGTTAATAAAAAGAGAGTGGTTTAATAGATTTAAGATAATGAATTATCATCAGGCATATCAGCTGGTGTTTGAATATTTAGAAGGATTCTATAATACAGTAAGAATCCACTCACATTGTGAATATTTATCACCGAACGAATATGAGAGCAGACGCATGTTAGAGGAAACTAACTAAATTTCTTACATTTAGTTAGTCCGAAATCTTGACATAGAACCAATTAAGAAAATGATCACAATTCTTTCAAATAATAATTTGATTTATGAAAAATAATATGGAAAGATGATGCTAATAACAGTGAGTAAAGATTTTAAAATAGACAAATCATTATATTCACAAAAAGATATAGAAAATATTAATAGAACATTTTAATTATTTAAAAGAATTAAAGACACAACTCAGGCAGAGTTAATTACAACCATTTTATTTTCATTCGACATTTTGAAAGAAACTTATCATGAAATCACAGAAAATATGATATATGAATATATTACAGAATGGAAAAAAGATATAGCAATTATCAAAGTGAATTAAAGAACTTATTAAATTGCTTACTGGAATAGGTTTGATTGCTACTGATTATTCCAAGAATTATGTCGATGATATATTTTGTTAAAATATATTGCAAATTTATAAGGGACAATTTATAAAAAGTTGTCCTTTTTTATGAAGGGCATGGCATACATATATCTAAGGTGAAAGTAAGTGTTTTATCATTAGTTTAACTATTATCAAAAAACAATTAATAATTACTGTTTAAGTGATAAGCAAATAAAAATGATGCATGCCTGTAGATTATAGGTTTTGCATCATTTTCTAATCAAAACTTTAAAAGTTTGCTGATAGATTATTTATATTGTTTGGTTGTTAATGTCGAAATTGTATCATAAACGTAACTTTCATTTGTTTTATCGCACATTATTATAATAACATCACTAGCTTTTAAATATGTTTCTCCATGAGGAATGAATTCTTGACCATCTCGACGTAATGACACAATTAGACAATGAGTAGGCCAAGTGACTTCTTTAATTAAACGATTATCTAAATAAGAGTCTGGATTGATCATAAAATCTAATAGTACTTTTTCACCAACTCCCTTAGGGATAGGGAAATTACGCTTTTTTAATAAATTTTCTAATAAACTTTCATAAATTGGTTTTGATTTCATTAAATCAGCAACAATATATGAAACAATAGTTACTGTTGTAATTGAAAGTAGGTGATTTAATGAGCCAGTCATTTCAAAAATTAAGATAATTCCTGTTACCGGCGCTCTAACTATAGCTGTAAAATATCCTGCCATAGCTAATAAGATAAAATTATTGATATAAACTGCATCTAAATTTAAATATTTCACTGCCCCATGTCCAAATAATCCACCAATCAAACAACCGATGACAAGTAGGGGAAAGAATATTCCACCTGGTGCTCCAGAACCAAAACAGGTTATGGCAAATATAAACTTGCCAGCAAGAAGACAAAGAATCATTAAAGCAGTCAATTTACCTTCGGTAAGGAGATCAACTAGAACATCCCCGCTTCCTAAGATTTGTGGTACTATAAATCCTAAAATTCCAGAAATTATAAAAGGTATCAATAATTTTTTGAATGTATTTAAATTTTCAAATCGATTATAAAGGCTTTGAACATACAATAAAGCTTTATTATAAAAAGCCCCAGCTAAACCTAAAATCACTCCTAAAACTAAAACCATCCAATAATAATTAGTTGGAAGCGCTTTAGCTACTTTAAAAGAAAAAACAGGATCCATTCCTAATATATTGCTCATTGTATAATCGGCAGCAATTGAAGAAGCCATAACAGAGATTAATAAAGGAGCTGAAAAATGTTTATGAACTTCTTCTAAAGCAAACATTACTCCAGCTAGTGGAGCATGAAAAGCAGCAGCTAACCCCGCACTTGCACCACATGTAAGTAAATAGCGTTCTTCGGTTTTGCCGCGTTTTAGTATTTTTCCAATTCCTTTTCCAACCATGGCACCAAGCTGTATCGAAGGACCTTCGCGTCCTAATGCCAAACCACAAAAGTTAGTTAAAAAGCCCCCTAAAAATTTATTTATTAAGACCCGCCACCATTTAGCATCGATCTTACCAGCCAATTCACCCTCTAATTGTGGTATACCGCTACCAGAAATCAAAGGTTCCGTATTTAGCAGTTTTGAAACAATATAGGCAATAATTATTAAAATAACAAACCAAAGGATGATCGTAAAAACAGATTGTTTGCAGTATATCAAGATCTGCTCTAACCAATTTGCTCCATTACTAAGACAAATTCGATATCCTACAATTACTAATCCCCCTAATATTCCTACTAACACCCCTTCTAATAGTAGAATTAATTTAAATTGTTTTACATTTAAAATATTAATAATATTTTTTCTCATATCCGCCCCTCACTTCGATTGATATTATAAACTATGGATAAAAAAAATCATAGTTGTTTTCAGATAAAAATAAATTTTGTTTTATTTATCAACAAAATATTGTACAATTAAGGAGGTGATGACAATGGATAAACGATCGGATGCAATAGAAACAGTTGTAGATGTTTTTAATGAAGCTATGGCAATTCAAGAATTATATCTTAGAAAGAGTAAGTTTAAAGAATTATCAATGAGTGAGACACACGTGATTGATGCAGTTGATAAAGCTGAATTTCCTTCGATGACTAATGTTGCAAAAATATTAAATGTCACAATGGGAACTCTAACGACAGCAGTAAAAAAGATCATTGAAAAAGGATTTTTGATCAAAGAACGGTCTAAAAAAGATCAACGTGTTTTTTATTTGAAATTAACGGAAAAAGGGCATGAGGCTCTTAAAATTCATGAACAGTTTCATCGTGAATTAGCAGATTTGTATAAAGCTGCTATTCCTGATGATCGTGTTGATTGGGTTTTTGATACATTGAAAAAAATCAAAGTGGATTTAGATAACTATAAAAAAGCATTAGAACAAAAAGAATAACAATCCAGGGCGTCTATAACGCCCTGGATTAGTTTTTAGCTAATGAATCAACAAATTAGAGGTTTATGTGTGAAGTATTTATTTAAATAATTCATTTAGCTGGTTACTTGCCATAACTAGTAATGTTATTGATTTAGGCTGGTAAGATTCAATAATTTTTGCACAAGTCATGATAGTATTACCAGAGGTAATTACGTCATCAAAAATTACGACATCTTGATTGCATAATCTTTCACCATTTTCGATTTTAATAATCTTATTTACAAGAGAACGATCAGTTTGCTGGGTTTGTTTGTAAGCGGTAGTTTTAAACAAACCTGTAAAAATATTATTACTAAAATTTTTTACGAGCATTTCATTTGGACTAAAGCCTCTTTTTAAATTATCCTGTTTACTGCTAGGGACAACTACGATCATATGCTTACGGTATTTATACTTTAACTCTGGAAAAGAGTTAAAAAAGGCATCTTTTAAAGCATGATCCCCTTGTCCCTTATACTGAAATAAAGTTTTTTTAAAGAAGTCATTATAGTAGTATAAAATAGTTATTGGATAATTTTGATAAAAATGGTGTTGATTATAAATAACAAACTTGTTAAGACACTTTAAACATAATGTTGGTTGATAAAAAAGATGAAATAGACTAGGCTGTTTATTTAAATCTTCAAAACAGATCAAGCATTGTCTTTTTTGAGGGTTTTGATGCATTGTTTAATAGCTTTAGTCTTATAGGGGGTAAAAATGCTAATTGAACCTGTAGGGTAATTAACATTTCGTCCTACTCGTCCACAAATTTGAATCAGGGTTGAAGATCCGTATATAGGGTTATTGCCATACAGTATAATTACCTGGGCATTGCTGATTGTTATGCCTCTTTCTAAAATTGTTGTCGTGATAAGGGCATCAAGTTCACCTGTTTTTAGTTTTTTTAAAAAATAATGAATATTTTTACTTTTAGAACTAACGGGATGATTCTTGATACCAAATAAATTAAAATATTTATGGACAGCAGTAGTCAGCTTTATCGTAGGAACAAAAATTAGGACTGGTTTCTTTTCTTTTTTGTATAATAAAGCTTTTTTGATAGCGATAAAATACATCAGTAAAGGACCTGTTATATAGCATTTTGGAATATCTAAAGGATGACCATGATAGCGTTTGGTCATTAATAAGTTGGGATCGTTTGTTAAAGTAGCGGACATATAAATGTAATTTCCTCTAATGCTGTTTTTAAGGATGTTATGTAAAACCTCATTATTAGCGTATGGAAAAGCATCTAATTCATCTAAGATCAACAAGTCAAAATAATGAGGGTATCGATAAAGCTGATGGGTCGTACAAATGATAAAAGAACCATTAGTTACTGCTGTATTGCCACCATAAACAGAAGTTATTGAGATATTTAAAAATTGACTTTGAAATCGTTTTGTCAATTCAATAACCAATTCTTTTCTAGGCGTTGTAAAACAGACATTATGCCCCAGATTTAATGCATATTTGATTACTTCATAAGTTATTTCCGTTTTACCAGCCCCACATACAGCTTTAAGATTAGTATTTAAATGGTTTTGATAACGGAGTAATAATTTATTTGATAATTCTTGTTGGAGAGATGTTAATTGGTAATTTAATTGAAAATCGACTGGTAAACTAGGCTTTGTTTTAATATCTTGAACAGTATCATTAGTTAAGCCGATCTTAATACATTTACGACAATAAGTTATGTTATTAAAAGTATAAAAATATCGTGGATCTTGATTCTTGCATCGTGGACAGATCATCTTTTATCACCCATCTATATTGTAACTCATATTAGCTCTATTTTTGTCTCAAATTGGTGATATATTTTTCTTATTAAAATCTCAACTTTGTTTATTTAAAAAACGCTAAAAAAAGTCTTGATAATCAAGGGATTTACAAATTATTACAAAAGCTTTGATAAATTTTGACATGAATTTTAAGAAGGCAAAATTTGTCGAGTGAAAAAAATTTATATTTAAAAAAAGATATAATATACTAGCATTGACCATTGTTAAAGGGGTGAATTAAATGCAAGGAAAAGTAAAATGGTTTAACGCAGAAAAAGGTTTTGGATTCATTGATCGTGGTGAAGGCAAAGATGTTTTTGTTCATTATAGTCAAATTGAACAAGATGGATATAAGACTTTAAATGAAGGTGAATTAGTTGAATTTGATCTTTATCAAAGTGAACGTGGAATGCAGGCTAAACATGTTGTTAAAATCTAGGAACAGAGAAATTTCTCTGTTTTTTTAGTTATGATCGATTATTTGATTTGAGAGCTGATTTTGAATGAAAATATGATTGATTGAATTAGTAACTACAAGCATAAAAAGGTCATATTTAAGCAATATTTTTAGAATGATTAAAAAAAGTGAAAATGAAAGTGAAACTCAAATAATTTATGCTTTTAAATATAGCTATAAAATGTTATAATACTGTAGACTAAAGCTATAAAAGAGGAGCGTATTTCATGGCAAGTAGAAAAGAAGAAATTAGAAAAGAAATAAAAAAAGAAAAATGAAAAGGAAGGTCTTAATCCTGAAGCAGTAAATAATATTGTTGATTTACAAGACCAGACTGGTGAAGATATTATAGTTGAAGATTTTAAAGGTATTTATAATGGTGATGTTATTCCATTTAGTACTACACCACATTCAACTAAAAAGAGCTTGGTTGGACGTATTAAAGGAATCTTTGATGATGAAAATAAACAACTAAAAAAATTAAGTAAGATAGCTGATGAAATCATAGCATTAGAATCAAAATATCAAGCTATGTCAGATGAAGAACTAGCAAATAAAACAAATGAATTTAAAGAAGCTTTAGCTAATGGAAAAACTTTGGATGATATTATTGTTGATGCTTTTGCTACAGTAAGAGAAGCTGCATATCGTAAATTAGGATTAAAAGCATTTAAGGTTCAGTTGATGGGTGGAATTACTTTACATGAAGGTGATATCGCCGAAATGAAAACTGGTGAAGGTAAAACCTTAACATCAATTTTCCCTGTTTATTTAAATGCTTTAACAGGTAATGGGGTGCATGTTGTTACTGTAAATGATTATCTAGCTGGTCGTGATGCTGAAAATAATGGGCAAGTTTTTAACTTTTTAGGACTTACAGTTGGTTTAAATAAGCGTGAGCTTACACCTGCCCAAAAACAAGAAGCCCATGGCTGTGATGTTACTTATACAACTAATGCTGAATTAGGATTTGATTATCTAAGAGATAATATGGTGACTAAACTGGAAGATAAAGTATTAGTTAAAGGATTAAATTATGCTTTGATCGATGAGGTCGATTCTATTTTAATTGACGAATCAAGAACACCGTTGATTATTTCTGGAGGACGTAAAAATACAGCGGCTTTATATATGCAGGCAGACCGTTTTGTTAAATCTTTAAAAGCTGATGTTGATTATGAAGTCGATATTGAAAGTAAAACAGTTGCTTTAACGGCTGACGGTATTGCTAAAGCTGAAAGAGGATTTAAGATTGCAAATTTATATGATCCACAGCATACATCATTAGTTCATCATATTAATCAGGCTTTAAAAGCCAATTATACGATGACTCGTGATGTTGAATATATGATTGCAACAGAAGATGGTAGTCGTGATATTAGAAATGCTAAAATTATGATCATCGATCAATTTACTGGTCGTGTTATGCCTGGACGTGCTTATTCTGATGGTTTACATCAAGCAATTGAAGCTAAAGAAGGGGTACCGATCAAAGAAGAAACAGAAACTCGAGCTACTATTACTTATCAAAATTTCTTTAGATTATTTAATAAATTATCAGGAATGACAGGTACTGCTAAAACTGAAGAAGAAGAATTTAGATTGATTTATAATATGCGAGTAATTGAGATTCCAACAAATAGACCTGTAATTCGTGATGACCGTAATGATAAGATCTATTCGACAAGAGTTAATAAATTTAAAGCTTTATGTGATGAAGTTGTTGCTCGTAATTCTTATGGTCAGCCGATCTTAATTGGTACGGTATCTGTAGAAACATCAGAAGTATTATCTAAAATGTTAGATCGCCGTAAAATTAGACATAATGTTTTGAATGCTAAAAATCATGCTAAAGAAGCTGAAATCATTGAAAGAGCTGGGCAACGTGGGGCAGTTACGATCGCAACCAACATGGCTGGACGTGGTACTGACATTAAGTTAGGCGAAGGTGTTGCTGAGATTGGTGGTTTAGCAGTTATTGGTTCTGAACGTCATGAATCTAGACGTATTGATAATCAGTTAAGAGGTCGTTCTGGGCGTCAAGGAGATCCTGGATATTCTGTTTTCTATGTTTCTTTTGAAGATGATTTAATGGAACGTTTTGCTGGTGAAAGATTGAAATCATTTACAGAATATTTAGAAGATGATCAAGCCATTGAAAATAAAGTTGTTACTAAAGCAATTGAAGGAGCTCAAAAGCGGGTTGAAGGACAAAACTTTGATTCTCGTAAACATATTTTGGAATATGATGATGTAATGCGTCAACAACGTGAAATCATGTATAAAGAACGTGATGATATTATGTCAGAAGAAAAACTGGATGATATTATTAAAGGAATGTTTAACCAGGCCATTGAAATGACAGTAAAACAGTTTACTAAAAACGATGGTAAACATGATGTGATCGATGTTGAAGGTGTTGTAGAATTTGTTGCTAAAAACTATATGTTATTAGTAGAAGTGCAGGCAAATAATTGTGAAGCATTGGTGCATGAACCACAAAAATTAATTGATACTCTTACTGATTTAGTATTTAATCAATATAATAGTCGTTACAATAAAGAATTAGAACCTGAAAAAAGATTACGTTATGAAAGAAGTATCCTTTTAGGTGTAATCGATTATACTTGGATCAATCATATTGATGCAATGACAAAATTACGTAATGGTATTTATCTACGTGCTTATGCTCAAAAAGATCCATTAGCTGAATATACAGAAGAAGCATTCTATATGTTTGAACAAATGACTGCTAGCATTGCTGACACTATTTCTCGTAATATTGTTCATATGGGTGTTCGTCCTGGTAGCGAAGTAGAACAAGCTATTCCACATTTAAAAATGGAACTTACTTTTAAATAATGGAATTATATGAAATTAAAAATGGGCTTTCTAAAGCCCATTTATTAATAGATGAATTTTATCATTCAATTAATATTGAAAGCTACCGTAGAGAAATAGAAGGACTTACAGTTATTACCGAACAAGAGGGATTCTGGGATGATGCTAATAAAGCTAAGATTACGTATGATAAGTTAAATCAAATGAAAAAAATTGTTGATCAATATGACACATTAAATGCAATGTTAAAAAATCTTGATGAAACTTATGAATTAGTAAAGAGTACTGAAGATTTAGAATTTAAAGAAATTCTTGAAAGTGATTATTTGTTATTTGAAAAAGATTTAGACGAATTTGAAAAAATGCTGTTATTATCTGGAGAACATGATAATTTAAATGCAATTGTCGAAATTCACCCTGGTGCTGGAGGGACAGAGAGTCAAGATTGGGCAGAAATGTTGTTTAGAATGTATCAGCGTTATGCTCAAACAAAAGATTGGAAGGTCGAAGTGCTTGACTATCTTGATGGTGACGTAGCCGGAATTAAATCGGTTACAATGTTAATAAAAGGGAATAATGTTTATGGACACTTAAAGGCTGAAAAGGGTGTGCATCGTTTAGTACGTTTATCTCCTTTTGACTCTGCCAAACGTCGCCATACATCATTTGCGTCAGTTGATGTTATTCCTGAATTTAATAATGAGATTGAAATTAATATAAGAAATGAAGATTTAAAAATAGATACTTACCGTGCAAGCGGTGCTGGAGGACAGCATATAAATAAGACAGATTCAGCAGTTAGAATTACTCATCTTCCTACAAATACGATCGTTACTTGTCAAAGTCAGCGCAGTCAGCTGCAAAATCGTGAACAGGCTATGATCATGCTTAAAAGCAAACTTTATCAATTGATGTTAGAAAAACAAGCTAGTGAATTACAAGAGATAAAAGGAGAACAAAAGGAGATAGCCTGGGGCTCACAAATACGTTCTTATATTTTACATCCTTATTCTTTAGTGAAAGATAATCGCAGTAATTATGAATCAAATAATCCTAAGGTAGTTTTAGATGGTGATCTTGATGGATTTATTTATGCCTATTTAAAGAGTACTATAGGAGGATAAGATGAAAAAAAGTATTTATGAGACAATAATAATTATTATTGGTAATTTTATTTTAGCGTTAGGAATTTGTGCCTTTATCACTCCGGCTGGTTTGATTACCGGTGGTGCTTCAGGAATAGGAATTGCGATAAAATCATTGACCGGTATTAATATTTCCTATACTGTTTATGTAATAAATATCATAATGTTTATTATTGGTTATATATATTTAGGTAAAAAATTTGCATTAGGAACTTTATTAAGTACTATTTTATACCCAACTTTTTTAGTGATATTAGAAAAAGTTTCTGAATTAGCTAGTATTACTAATGATGCTTTACTTTCAACTTTATATGCTGGTCTTTGTATTGGTCTTGGCTTAGGATTAGTTTTAAGAGTTGGTGCCAGCACTGGTGGAATGGATATTCCGCCACTGATCGTTAATAAAAAAACGGGAGTTCGATAGCCTGGTTGATAAATATTTTTGATTGTGTTATTTTGTTACTTCAAGTTATTTTTTGTCCTATCTCAATTGAGCAGGTTTTATATGGAATTACAGTTGTTATTATTACAACGATCGTAATGGATAAAGTAATCATGCTTGGTGAAACAAAGGTTCAAGTAACAGTGATTTCTCCAAAATGGCAAGAGATTCGTAAAGTTGTATTTGATGATATAAATCGGGGCTGTACATTATTAAAGATCACGACAGGATATTATCAAAAAAATCAATATGCAGTCATGTCTGTCGTTTCTAAACGAGAATTGCATCTTTTAAATAAGATGGTTTTAGATATTGATCCAACTGCTTTTATTATTAGTAATGAAACACATAGTGTTAAAGGACGTGGTTTTACTTTACCACCAGTTGAATTGTAATTTTTATTTGGTATGAAAATAAAGGATATTGTTTTAAGTCACTTTTTAGTCTAATA
>BAHP02000126.1 GCA_000508865.1 Clostridiales bacterium VE202-01 | reverse complement strand
CTGCTAATTTTCTTAATATAAAACCATCTTTTATTTTCATTATTTATTCTCCTTTCATTTTATCATATGCCATTAATGCGGCTTCTTTAGAAATATTACATTTCATTTGGTATATTGGTGTTTTTGTTAAAACTATATCTAACATATCAAAGAAATGATTAATAGTGTCCTGGTTTTTTGGTAAAATCGTTTGTTTCAATATTAAAGGTATAGCTTTTTTAACAGGTATTAAATCAATACTATTTTCTTTACCTCTTTCAAGAAGACAGATTGCTTGCAATGGGACCTTTAGATTTAGATTTTCATCGGTCTTACCACTAAATGGAGTTCCATAAGCATAACATTTGCCATTTTCAATTCTAATTGCAGGTTTATCATCATTAATAATTATTGCTTCATCACCAAAACATTTCTGCCATAATTTTGTGTGAGTGGATTTACCTGTTCCACTATCTGCTGAAAATAAATATGCTTTGTTATTAACTACTATTGCTGAAGAGTGAAGCATAAAACCGCCTAGCTTGATTAATTTACGGTAAAATTCTGATCCTGCAAATATATATTCACATTGTTCTAATGTTAAATGAGGATTTTCTTGCTGTTTTATATCACAAAATTCTTTAGTGATTGTCAATTTTATATCTGGTTGCTGTTCAGCAATTCGATATGCTTCCATTTGATTCTTTAGTAAAGGATAAATTGGTTCGTATTCAACTACACATTCTGCTATTTTATAAAAGTTCATTTTTATCAAGTCCTGCTTTCTTTAAAGCTTCAGCTGTCTCTGACATTTTATGTTTATTAAAAGGTGTTTTCATTATTTTGATAAATGCATTTTTATCATCTATAATTTTCACGATACCTCGATGAATCCAGGCAATAGGTAACAAAAAAGGGAAACGATTTACATATGAGTATTTATTTTTCATACTTTCTAAACATGGAAAAACTATTTCCAATAACATCTTAATCCTATTTTTAATAACTTTATTAGTTTTACTTCCATCTTTTAATATTTCATTATTTAAATTATTTTGGACTGTGCCATATGCACCACTATTAATAATATAATTGATTAGATCATCATTTTCAAATTGATAATTATCATCTAAACATTTTTTTAATATTTCTTTTATATTTTTTTCAAATGTCAGTAAATTAGCTTTATCTAAATTAGATTCAATATAATCACGATTACAAAGTGATTCTAATTTGTTTTCAAAAACTATAAAATCTAAAAGCATTCTAATACCAATACCACCAAATTTAAAATGTTTTGCCATATGTCCAACCATAAAAAGATAATAATCATCAATTGGCATTTCATAAGTATATTCATTGTCATCCACTTTAATGCAGCGTTGCCAAACGCTTTCCAATAATGTATTTAATGAATCATTATCGGTATAGCAATGACGATGCATTTCAACTGTCATATATGGTTCTTTTACATAGACATCATGATGTACTCCAAATTCATATATTTGATAACCAATTTCTAATAGGGCTTCTTTTACAATTTCAGCTTTTTCATTTTTAAATAAAATATCTAAATCAGTTAAAAAACGCATGTCTGGGGAAGGATAATAATTTTTTATTATACTTCCTTTTAAAGGGATGTTTTCTATTTTGTATTCTTCAAATTTATCTATAATCATCTGTAATTCAAAGTGTTGATTGATTTCTCTAACCATACCTTTTTGTTTAGCCAGCTGGAATTTTTGATAAATATTCTCAGGCATTTTTAATTGTTGGTTAGATAGATATCCTATTATGTTATCAATACGATGAAACTTGCATAATTTATAAATATAGTCCCAATCTAAGTTGTCTTCAACAGAAAGTTTACTATTAGTTAAAACTGCTTTAAGCATCAAAAAAACATACTTTTGCTCTCTAGCTTTATTCATTATAATCTCCTAAAAATAATATCATATTAAATAGTAAAAAAGATAAAACGTATTATTAAACTATTGATATATAATTTAATCATGGTTATTATAACTTATCTCAAATAGTTTTGCTACTAGATTATTCATTGATTTTTATAGAAAAAATATATAAAAATCAAATATAAATATCTTTTTTTTTAAAAGGGCTAATGTTTACTTTTTCAAACGAAGAAATACTTAAAAGAGAAGCTGTATTATATTCCTTTAAAAATTTATTATGGTTGAACTATGCTTATTTATTATTATTTTATCGGTTTGCATTTAAAACATATATTTAAGGAATTTAAACAACTATTTTTTATTGAGGAAAGAATTTGAAAAAGAAAAAGAGAAAGATATATTTGTATACAGTCAATATATATCATTTTCGACAAAATGTTTGTTGAAATCGGTAAGGCTTATGATGATATACATGGATTTTAATTTACGGTGTTTTTTAGAAGGAACTATATAAATTAAAAATTATACTTATATAGTCTGGTTATTGATATTGGAATTGTATCGAAAATATAACTTTTGGTTGTTTTATCTTGTATTATAATAATATCATCAGCATTAAATATGTTTTTCTATGAGAAATTAATTTATGACTATTTTGGCGTAATAAAGCATTTAGACAATAGCAGACCAGATAACTTTTTAATTAAACAATTATCTAAACATTGATTTATTCGTTTATTCAGAGAAATTCAAAGAAACTCAAATCGTCAAAAGCCTTTATTTATCGGCTAAAACTCGATTTGAGTTTTTTTCTGTTTTTATAAAATAAAAACGGTATGCAACATATATGTAACAAGTATGCAACAAAGTTCTCACCACATATTCTCAAATATGCAACAAAAAAACGACTCAATGTGAGTCATTCCATTCATTCATCTTTTCTTCAAGTAAATCAAAATTACAATAGGCGAATTTTATTTTTTTTGTTTTCTTTTGTCGATTAATAATACTAAGAGATTTATTGAAAATTGTATCTTTCTTTTTCTTACAAAATGCATATTCTTTTGCAAGTAAATCTCTATCTTTATGGGTTCTTATATCTATTTCATGATAGCAATCTTCAGCTACAGGAATTGCTTTTCTTAAATCAACAACAGATAATAGTTTTTTAACTCACCATTTCCCATTGTTTTTATAATGTCTTTTTTATGTATTTCTGATTCTTCAATATTTTCGTAAATAAGCAAATAATCCATTCCTGTATTTTTTAATTTCAAATACTTCATTTTTGTTGAAGTTAAAGGAATAAAATAAGGTACTGAATCATTATATACAACAGTTCCAACATATGGTTTGTTTTCATAGTCATGTCTTTTCTTATTAAAATAAACTTCAGAATCATAAGAATGCAGATATTTAATATAGTCTATATCAATTGTATAAAATTTCACCTTAATTATGCCCCTTTCTTATTATAAAATAAAAGGAAGGATTATGCATCCTTCCACACTTTAACGCCCTACACTTATGGCGGTAGGAGCCGTACGATTCGGTATTTCTACCCTCGACTATATTATACACCATAAGGTGTATAAGTCAAGCACAAAGTCTTGACGTATATAGTATACGCGCAAATGCCTATAATTATTCTGAAAGGATTATATTTTTTGGATAATACATACTATTAACTGTATCAATTAATATTTTCATATCAATGTGTGTATAGACTTTCTCAGTCATTGTCATAGCACCTTTATGTCCTACAATCATTTTTGAATAAGTAGGTGATACACCTGCTTCAGCAGGTAATGAAACACAAGTGTGTCGACAACAATGTGGAGTTTGGTCAAAGCCAAGTTGTTCCATCAAAGGTAAGAAGTAACTATCATAGTAGTTTCTGTATTTGAATGGTTTTTGTTCTTCGGTGTGCAACAGACGATCACAATGTGATGATCCATACCAATTTTTAATAAATGGATAGATATAATCACTTATTGGGACTTTTCGAATACCACTTTCTGTTTTGGATTTTACTATATTCAAATAGTGTTCATTTAAATTGATGTTTTCTTTTTTTAACGAAAGTAATTCTTCAATTCTAAGACCAGTATAGATAAGAATAATTTGATAATCTTTGTCTTCTTACAAAGACCGAAGAGTATCAATATGTTCTTTAGTAAATGGTTTTCTATCATACTTATCAGGATTTTTATCACTATATTTAGCAATATCAACATATTTTGAATAATCTTTTCCACAAAGGTCTAATTTCATAGCATAAGCAAATAACTGGTTAAATAGTATTTTTATTTTTCTAAGTGTAGGATAATTTTTACCGCAATTATCAATGATGTCTTGTAAATCTTTCGTTTTTAAATCTCTGAATTTCATTTCATATAACTGTGCACAGGAATTATAAGCGGCTCTATATCCGTTAATGGTAGACTGTGATGCATTATTATATTTATCTTCTGACCAGTTTTCATAAACTTCACGGAAAGTCATGTTGCCATTTTCTAAATCAAATGGTTGTTCATGATATTTTGCCAACATCTGCATTCCCTCCTGTCTGGTTTTAGCATAACCGAGGATGGCATATTTTTGAGTGGATTTGCCACTTTCTTCATTTAAGGTATAACCAGTGGTAACACGAACTATATATGGTTTTCTGCGACGAGAGGCATTGCTCATTTTTGACACACTACCATAACTATTCGGTAATTTTAAAATCTTTGCCATCAAAAATCACTTCCTTTGTTTGATAAACATATTCATTAAGAATATTCATTTGTATCTCAGTAGATATATTTTTGAGTTGTGTTCTACTTATTGTTGTATATTTTTGCAGTATTTCTTCTTTTTGTTTTTGAAATAGTTGTTCATAATAACAATTAAGAATAAACAATCGTTTCTTATATTGCTTATCCTTAAGCAATCGTACATATTGACGGGGATAATATTTTTTAAGATATTCTTTTCTTTTTTTGGCATAAAAGCCTAATGATGGTTGCATATCATTAAATACTGGATAATAAATATCTCCAATCTTTTCATATTGTATTTTATTATTACTACTATCTTTGCTTTTCATAAGTCTTTACCTTCTTTCTTATTGGTTTTTCTAGCATTTCTTTCATTTCTTCTTTACCTAAAATTTTTGATAGTTTACTTAATTGATTACGAAAGCTTTGGTGCTAGAATAAAAACTGTACCAGGCAAATGGAAGAATTAGTAGTCCTGTGGTACAATGTCATGAGTTGATTATAAGAAATGAAAGG
>BAHP02000127.1 GCA_000508865.1 Clostridiales bacterium VE202-01 | reverse complement strand
GAGTATGAATAAAGTGTTAGTTCTTTACAAATCAAAGTATGGGGCAACAAAGAAATATGCTGCTATGTTAAAAGAGGAATTATGCTGTGATATTTTTGAAATTACGAACTATAAAAAGGTGCTGTTTGAAAGATATGATTGGATTATATTTGCTGGAGCAATATATGTAGGGGGAATAGCAGGATTAGATATTTTGCGTAAAAACTATAAAAATTTAAGGCACAAAAAAATCATTATTTTATGTGTGGGAGCTTCTCCTTTTGATGAAGAAGCTATTGAAGAAGTTAAAACACGTAATTTAAAAGGTGATTTAAAAAACATTCCTTTGTTCTATGCAAGGGGTGCATGGAATGAAAGGAGTATGACTTTTAAAGATCGCACTTTGTGTAAAATGTTACAAAAAATGATTTCAAAACAAGATACTGCCTCATGTAAAACGTGGATGAAAGAGTTATTATGTGTTCAGGGACAGGCATGTGATTGGATAGATAAGAAATATATTATACCACTTTTTAAACATATTCGAGCCCAGCAATAGTCGATTTAAAAGATATTTAGGAAACAACCCCCTTATGATATCTGTATAATTACAAAAAAGACTAAAATATCGATAAAAAAAAGCAATTCGCTATTTGTGGGGTGTTCATTTTACGGTAAAATCTGTTACATTTGTCTTGAAAGGAGTGAAAATGTATGGATACTAAAAAAATAGGAGCATTTATTGCGTTGAACCGTAAAGCCAAAGGACTTACACAAGAACAACTTGGTGAAAAGTTAGGAGTTAGTAACAAAACAATCTCTCGTTGGGAAAATGGAAATTATATGCCCGACCTTTCTTTATTAGAACCATTGAGCAAGGAACTAGGTATTACTTTAAATGAATTACTTGCTGGAGAAACAATAGAAGCAGATGGAGCAATTGAATATTCAGAGAAAAATATAATCAGCACGTTAGATTATAGTACTGAGAAAATCAAAAATGAACATAAAAAAATTTCTGTTTTTATTATGGTGATTGGAATATGTTTATGTTTTTGTGCTTTTATTATAAGCTCACCAGAAAGTAGTTGGAGTTCGATTTATTCAATTATTGGTCTTATACTATTTATTGCAGGTATTTTTAGAGAATTGAAAGTACCAACAATACGAAAAAAACTGTTGATCTGTGTTTGCTTGTTCTTACTGATATTATCAGCCTTTTTTGTAATAGACTTTATTGGTGTCAGTACATCAAAACGACCACCGATTTATAGATACCTAACAGAAACAACATTTGCTGAAAACAAAGTGATTTTACACAAAAATCCTTTTTACCATGTATATCAAATCAACGCTGATACTCCTAATGAATACTTTGTGATTGATATCAAAAAGGAATATACGATTGATACTGTTCCAATAAGTCCTTTTGATAGAGAAAAAAGTGGAATAGACAATATTCTTAAATATCAAAGTAAATATATTGGCGATAATAGTAATGCAGGAAGGTTAATTGAAAATTTGCCACTCTCTGAATATGGATATGTATTTGAAATCAATTCACAAGATTGCGGATTGATAATCGATTATCATTTTACCGATTGGTACAGAAACGATAATCTATATGTGGAAAAGAGCATGATTTATAATTCAGCATCCATTTTTGCCTTAATAGAAAATGTGCAATATATCAATTTCAATTTTAGCGGAAGTACTTATCATATTACAAGAAATACTTTTGAACAAAATTATCCTAATTGGAAAAAAGTGATACAAGGGACACAGATTGATAAAAATAATTTCAATCAATATGTTGAGATGAAAATGAATGATACAATATTTGTTGAAGATATCTTTGGCATTTTTGAAAAATCTAGATAGTAAATAATTGTAGATAAAGGAAATTTTTTAAAAGCAAGTCAAATATATGCTGTGTTTTAATCAGTATTCAAGGACATAAGAGCACTTTGTCTATTACAACTAAATATACAAGTGTTTTTGCTCATACAAACATTATGTTTTGTGTGGGCTTTTTGATACTAGAAAATTTTTCTTAAAATCTGCAACAAATCACACCTACAATATGGTACGGAAAGTATAGTAGTAAGAGCTGAAATTACTGCATTTTTACAACTTTTCATGAAAGAATGAGACTTGTGGTGTCAATCTATTGAAAAGTAAAAAAGTCCATAAATATGGGATATTCCAACTTATAGATAGATAAAAAAGATTATCTTCATATGTTATTTTAGTAAATAATTATATATTGATAGATATTAAATATTTTTATAAAAAGCTTTTTGAATATGGTTTAATTTCAACAAAAACAGCGGTATAATAAAAAGCGGAAAGAAGGAATTAGAATGGATTATAAACAAGAAGCATTAAATTTACATGAGAAATTAAGCGGTAAATTAGAAATTAAATCACGTGTGACATTAAAGAACAAAGATGATCTAGCATTGGCGTATACTCCTGGCGTAGCACAGCCATGCTTAGAAATCAAAAAAGATATTAGCAAAAGTTTTACATTAACACGTCGCTGGAATACGGTTGCAGTTATTACAGATGGCAGTGCGGTATTAGGATTAGGAGATATTGGTCCTGAAGCAGGGATGCCGGTTATGGAAGGAAAATGTATTTTATTTAAAGAATTTGGTGATGTAGATGCTTTTCCATTATGTATTAGAAGTAAAGATGTAGATGAAATTGTTAAAACTATTACTTTATTATCGGGAAGTTTTGGGGGAATAAATTTAGAAGATATCAGTGCACCGCGGTGCTTTGAAATAGAAGATCGGTTAAAAGAACTTTGTGATATTCCTGTATTTCATGATGATCAACATGGTACAGCAATTGTTGTTAGTGCCGCATTAATAAATGCTTTAAAACTAACTGGTAAGAAAATAGAAGAGATAAAAGTAGTCCAAAACGGACCGGGTGCTGCGGGAACAGCAATTATTAAAATGTTACAGGCATTAGGTGTTAAAGATATTATTGCTGTTGATGAACATGGTATTTTATCTTTAGGAAGAGAAGCTGGATTAGAAGGTCAAAAAGAAGAGTTAGCTAAGATAACTAATCCTCGTAAAATTAAAGGTGGTTTAAAAGAAGCATTAGTAGATGCTGATGTTTTTATCGGAACGAGTGTTGCTAATTGTCTTCAAGGTGAGATGATTAAAACAATGAATTCAAAACCTATTATTTTTGCACTGGCAAATCCAGTTCCTGAAATTTTGCCTGAAAAAGCTAAAGAAGCTGGAGCTATGATTGTTTGCACAGGGCGCAGTGATTATCCAAATCAGGTTAATAACGTACTAGTTTTTCCAGGGGTGTTTAGAGGTGCATTAGATGTTCAAGCATCACAGATTACAGAACATATGAAAATTGCAGCAGCTTATGCGATTGCTGAAATATTAGATGAAAAAGAATTATCAGCCGATAATGTTTTACCATCAATTTTTGACTCTCGAGTTAAAAAGGCTGTAAGCGAAGCTGTAAAAAAGGCTGCAGTTGAAGATGGTGTAAATCGCATTTAGGGGGAAATTGTATTAAGGAATTATATTATGTTTTAATGAAAAACAAATTAGGCAACGTAAAAAAATGTAAAACCTTGATTAAACATGGAATGATTAAAGTAAATGATGAAATCATTACTAATACTAAGTATTTAGTAAACAAAGATGATAAAATAATCTATAATAATGTCATGTTAAAAGCACAGCCTTTTAGTTACTATATGATGAATAAACCCGTTGGATATATTTGTGCTAATCAAGATATTAAAGAAAAATGTGTTATTGATTTAATTGATAATAAAGAATGTTATTGTTTAGGCAGGTTAGATAAAGATACAACAGGATTGTTGGTTATAACCAATGATCCAACTCTTTCAAAAAAATTACTTTTACCACAAAATCACATCGAAAAAAAATACTTAGTAAAAACTAAAGAAATACTAAATAATAATTTAATTGAACTTTTTAAAAATGGAATTATAATTGATCAAGATATTAAATGTTTGCCTGCAAAATTAGAAATTATAGATAATCATCATTGTTTTGTTACGATTAGTGAAGGAAAATACCATCAAATAAAAAAGATGTTTTTATCTTGTAATAATCAGGTAATTAGTCTAAAAAGAATTGCATTTGCAGGGATAAAATTAGATGAAGATTTAAATTATGGTGAGTATCGGAGTTTAACAGATAAAGAATTGAAATTACTCGTTAAAAAATAAATATTATAATTAAAAACTGACAAAAAAATATAGTCAGTTTTTTTATATAAAGATATTGTGTAAATTTTATTTTTATTACTTAGATTATATTGATAAAACTAAGATTATTTATGGTATAATTATTACCTAAAGAAAGGGATGATAAGTATGGGAATATATTTAAATCCAAATAATCAGAATTTTTATGAAGCGGTTAATAAAGAAATATATGTGGACAAATCTTTATTGATTGAAAGGGTCGAATATTTAAGAAAAAAAGTAAATAAATATATTTGTGTATCGAGACCAAGAAGATTTGGAAAGAGCACCGATGCCAATATGTTAGTGGCTTATTATTCCAAAGGTTGTGATTCATCGGATATATTCAATGATTTAAAAATAAGTCAAACAGAATTATATCAAAAGCATATAAATAAACATAATGTGATTCATCTCGATATTCAAAAGTTTTTAAGTGTTAATGATTCTATTCAGGAAATGATCAAAGATATAAATGAATCAATTTTATTTGAACTAATTGAAGAATATGGAGATATTAAATTTATAAGAAAAGATGTCTTATCAAGAG
>BAHP02000128.1 GCA_000508865.1 Clostridiales bacterium VE202-01 | reverse complement strand
AGATCATGAAGAAAACTGGTGGTCAAGCTAATCCGGGTCTTACAAATAAATTATTGATTGAATTATTAAAGAAAAGAATTTCTTAATGTACAAATATCTATATATTTGGTACAATAGTTGAAGGAGGATATGAATATGTCTCAAAAAAGATTTGTATTTGACGATGAATTAGAAGAAGACTTACAATCATTAAAAAATGAAGATAAGTCAGTTAAAAATATAGAGAAAACTCCCTTAACTAATTCTATTGATAAGGATATTGAAAAAAAGCCAATGGGTAAACGCAAGAAAAAGAGAAAAATAAAGAAAAGATGGATTGCTTTAATTTTATTACTTTTAATGATAATTATCTTTATCGTATATGTGTTCGTAGCAGGAGGTAATGATGGTCCTGTTTATGGTGATCGTTGTGCATCGTTGATATCTATTGACGAAGATAAATTTACGGATGTTGAAAATACTATTAAAGCTGATCCAAATATCAACAGCATTGATATTGAAGTAGATTGTCGGATTATTAAGATTTCAATGAATTTTGTTGATAATATTACTTCAGATGATGCTAAACAATTAGCCACCAACGCCTTACATACATTAGATGATGCATTAGGACAACCCAAAAGCGAAGATAGTACCTATAGTGAATTATTAGGAACTGCTAATGGTCGAGGGCAATATAATGTAGAATTTGTTTTAACTAGTAATGGTGATACAGATTTCCCAATTTTTGGAACTAAGCATCCAAGTAGTGATGAAATCAGTTTTACAGGTGCTAATATGGTTGATGAAAGTGCTACTAATCGTGCTTTAAAGAAAGATGAAACCGAATAGACGAGCGATGCTCGTCTTTTTAGGAGGAAAAGATGAAGAAAAATGATTATTTTTATGGTGAATGTGTTGATTTGACACATGATGGTCAGGGTGTTGTTAAAGTCGATAACTTTACATATTTTGTTAAAGGAATGCTAGTTGGTGAAACAGGAAAACTTAAAGTAATCAAAGTATTGAAGAATTATGCAATTGCTAGATTAATAGAGCTTGATAAAGTTTCTAAATATCGTCAAGAGCCTAAATGTTTGGTTTTTAAACCATGTGGCGGTTGTCAATTACAGCATTTAAATCAAGAAGGGCAAATGCTATTTAAGACTAAACGAGTTAAAGATTGTTTAGAAAGAATTGGTAACTGTTATGTTAAAGTAAATGATTGCTTAATGATGGAAGAGCCATGGTATTATCGTAATAAAGTTCAAATGCCAGTGGGAATCAAAGGCAACAAGCTGGTAACTGGTTTTTATAAACAAAAATCAAATGAAATTATTCCTTGTGACGAATGTTCTATCCAAAATAAATTGTCTAATCAAATAACAAAAAGAGTTAAAGAATTAATGGAAGAATATAAGATTTATCCGTATGATAAACTATCACATCAAGGAAATATCAAACATATATTAACGAAGCATGGTTACCATACTAATGAGGTAATGTTGGTATTAATAAGTTATCTTGATCAAATAAACAACATTGATAAACTTGTAACAGCGATTACTAAAGAGTTTCCCATGATTAAAACAGTAATTCAAAATATCAACCATCGAATCGATAATGTTATTTTAGGAGATAAAGAAGTTATATTATATGGTGATGGTTATATTTATGATCGATTATTAGATAATCAGTATAAAATTTCATTAAAATCATTTTATCAAGTAAATCCTATTCAAGTAGAAAAACTCTATCAAAAAGCCATTGAGTTTGCAGAATTATCAAAAGATGATATTGTTTTAGATGCGTATTGTGGAATTGGAACAATTACCCTTTCACTAGCAAAATATGTTAAAAAAGTTTATGGTGTAGAAATCGTTGAAGCAGCTATTAAAGATGCTAAAACTAATGCAAGTCTAAATAATATTAAAAATACTGAATTTAAGTGTGCAGATGCTGGAAAATATATGATTGAACTTGTAAATAATCACCAGCATTTAGACGTTGTTTTTGTTGATCCACCACGTAAAGGATGCTCGGCTGAATTTTTAGATTATTTGATTCAGGCTCATCCTAAAAAAATAGTTTATATTTCTTGTGATGTTGCAACTCAAGCTCGTGATATTAAGTATTTGCAGGGATTTGGTTATCATGCTGATATCTGTCAGCCTGTTGATATGTTTCCCCAAACAACGCATATAGAAAATATTCTGTTATTAAAATGTAGTTAGATCAATACTTTTAAATAATGTAATGCATTTATAAAGTAACAGATAAATAAGTAAATTGATAGATAATTGCTTAATAGACAGTGTAAATATTGGGTCTCTAAACTTCCATGGGATTTTGTTGATCTCGCTTTTGTTTATAGTTGAAAAAGTATCATTCAATACCGTGGGGTCAAGAATGATACTTTTAATATGCTCAAACATTTATTTTATTTAATTAGTATCTGGCCTTACTGGTTCTTTATTTGATTTGTAAATATTGGTATTAGTACATAATACGATTTTTTAATCTTTCAAAATTTTTATATTTTAAAGTTATTTTTAATAGAATCTTAATTCAGCCATTAATAGATTCAATTGGCTTATTTGAGGTCCTTTTTCTATTAATGGGAATAAAATGAATTGATGATTTCTCTTTCCCAATTTTTAAAGATATTAATAACATCTTTAAACTCATTGATATTTAGTGTCACAAACTGATTATCATGCTCATCATATCTTTTTGATGCTATAATCTTCATTGAAGTCAGGATAATCTTTTTTCATTCATATGCTTGTTTTAAAAATAAGTAT
>BAHP02000129.1 GCA_000508865.1 Clostridiales bacterium VE202-01 | reverse complement strand
AATTGGCCGTAAACAGGAAATTAAAAGAAACAAGAATAATTGTATTGAATTACTTAAGGGAAGATATCAAAAAGATTGTAGTAAATGGGTAGAGGGTTTGAATGAAGAGCAAATAGAATTAATATATAAATATATATTTGAAGAAGATGATTTTGAAGTATTTAAACAAAGGATAGAAAATAATAAATAGAATTTTATATATGCTGTTAGTTGCTCTTATTTTAGGTAAACGTTAAAAAGAGATTTCTTAAATGATTGATATATGTCATTTTTGAAATCTCTTATTTTTAGTTATCCATTATTAAGTAAGAATTGTTATTTAAATAAATAATCGATTAAGTAAATTAAAAATATTAGTCTAATTATAATGGTTAAAATATTTATTTTTTGTTTTATAGTTAATTTGATTTTGGTATAATATTGTGGATTAGGAGTGAAAAAATGAGTGATTTAAATAGATATAATGAATTGAAGCAGACAATTTTATACCATAATGATCGTTATTATAATCAAGATGATCCAGAAATAAGTGATTATGATTATGATATGATGATGCAAGAATTAAAAAAATTAGAAAAAAAGCACCCCGAATATATAACAAGTGATTCACCAACACAAAAAGTTGGAGGAACGGCTAAACGTGAAGCTGGGGTTCTTGTAAGACATAATGTTCCGATGTTATCTTTACAAGATGTTTTTACAAAAGAAGAAGTTGAACAATTTGTAAATGATATGCAAGAACAGCTGGATGATCCAACTTTTGTAGTTGAATATAAGATCGATGGACTGTCTTTGGCATTAAGATATGTCAATGGAAAATTAGATGTAGCAGTAACTCGTGGTGATGGTATTCTTCAAGGTGAGGATGTTACAGTTAATGCAAAAGTAATCAAAGATATTAAAAAAACTTTAAAAGATCCTATTGAGTATTTAGAAGTTCGTGGTGAAGTTTATATGACGAATGAGGCTTTTGATAAAGTCAACGAGATTCAGGAAATTAACGGGAAAAAACTTTTTGCTAATCCTAGAAATTGCGCTGCAGGAACATTACGTCAATTAGATAGTAAAATTACTAAAGAAAGAAACTTATCAATGTTTGTTTTTAATATTCAGGATGTTCGTGGTAAAGAGTTTACTAGTCATAGTGAGGGTTATGAATATTTAAAGAAGCAGGGCATTAAGATAATTGAAGATTATAAAGTATGTAAAACTGCTGATGAAGTATGGCAGGCAATCGTAGCAATTGGTGAAAGTCGTGATAAATTAGATTATGATATTGATGGTGCAGTAGTCAAAATAGATAGTTTTGCCGATCGACGAAAATTGGGTAATACAGCAAAAGTACCACGATGGGCAATTGCTTATAAATATCCACCTGAAGAAAAAGAGACAAAGTTATTAGAAATCGAACTTTCAGTTGGAAGAACTGGTAGAATTACACCAACTGCTATTTTTGAACCAATTCGTTTATGTGGAACGACAGTTTCAAGAGCAACATTACATAATCAAGATTTTATAGATGATTTAGATATTCGAATTGGTGATACTATCGTCGTATACAAATCAGGAGAAATTATTCCTAAAGTTCGTCGTGTTGTTAAAGAAAAAAGACCAGCAAATAGCATTCCTTATATTATCGGGGATAAATGTCCTGTATGTGGGGCACCAGCTATGCGAATTGGTGATAGTGCAGATATTAAATGTACTAATCATAGTTGTCCAAGTAAACTAATTAGAAATATCGTTAATTTTGTTGGTCGTGATGCGATGGATATTAAGGGATTTGGTTTTGCTTATGTAGAAACTTTGGTCAATCATGGATATTTAAAGGATTTAAGCGATATTTATGGTTTGATTGATAAACGTCAAGAATTGTTGGATAAAAAGATTATTGGATTAGTAAAAAGCACTGATAATTTATTGAATGCAATAGAAGGTAGTAAAACTAATGATGCAAGTAAACTGCTTACTAGTTTAGGAATTAGTAATGTAGGTAAATCAGCAGCTAAAAGTTTGATGAAAAAGTTTAAAAATATTGATAATCTCATGAATGCAAGTTATGCCCAATTGATAGAAGTTAATGATATTGGTGATATTAGTGCAACTGCAATCATTAAATATTTTAAAAATCCTGAAAATCGTGAGATGATCAAAAAACTTAAAAACTATGGTGTAAATATGGAAATAATCGAAGATAAAGATAGTGATGATCGATTTGCCGATATGACATTTGTAGTAACAGGGACTTTGCCGACTTTATCAAGAAAACAAGCAGGTGAACTAATTGAAAAACATGGTGGTAAAGTTTCAGGTTCAGTATCTAAAAAGACAAATTATTTAGTAGCTGGTGAAAATGCTGGAAGTAAATTAACTAAGGCGCAAAGTTTGGGAATTAATGTTATTAATGAAGAAACTTTATTAGAGATGGTTAAGTAAGGAAAATAATGTTATAATGCTCTAGTATAAGGAGGAACCATAAGATGAAGAAAATTGCTGTTTTATTGAGTGCTATTTTATTACTTACAGGATGTCATGATGCAAAAGAGACTGTTGAAAGTCAGATTGCTAATGACGCCTCAACTGTTGATAGTTTAGATGATTCATTTTATCGGGGAGTTAATTTTAATATAAATTTAAATCGTGATAATTACTATACTTCTTTTGGTCAAACTAGTGATTTTCAAACAATTGGTAGAGAATTACAAGTAATATCAACAGCCTATTTTTCAACTGATGATTATTATATGTCAGAAGGTCAATATTTAGAAACAGAGGATATGAATAAATTATTAAGACGTTCTAGCGATCCTGAAGAATATCCCTATACTTTGCAAGTTCAAAGAGGTGAATCGGTAGGTGGAATCGAAAATCCAATAATGGTATCTACTGTTCACGAACAGGATTATTATTTAAAAGATGGTGATAAATATGAATTGAAAGGGATTTCCTTGGCAATTGTCCTTGATCCTCGTAATGAAGATAATTCACGTTTAACTACTTCTATGGATGATGCAACGGTTGAAGAATTTGGACGACAATCAATTAGTAAATTGTATGATTATCTTCAAACAAAAGATGATTTGAAAGATATTCCCGCAAATATTTGTGTTTATTATGCAACTAATACTAATGAAAGTGATATTAATGGACGTTATATTTTAAAAAGCTATTGTGATGGCAGCGTAGGAAATATCGAAACTTTAGACTATCATATTTATATGTTTACAAGTGAAGAAGCGACAGCAGCAGATGAAGAAACATCATCACAGTTTGAGATCTTTAAAAGTAATATGAAAAAAGCTGCTACTGAGGCAGTTGGAATAGTTGGTTATGGTCGATATAAAGATGGTACGATTCAATCAATGAATATTAATTTAAATATTAATGTAAAAACTTATGAAGAATTGATCTATCTTGTGTCAACTGCTGCAGATGAGATCGATAATGAGTTTACAGGATTTGATATTAAAGTACTGGTATATTCACAAGATGAATTAGAAGCTATTATTATTAAAGATAAAGGTGAAAAGGCTAAGAGCAGTTTATTGTATTAGGAGAATATTATGGAAAGTAAAGAAGAAATGTTAAAAAAGCTAGGTTTAAAAACAATGTTTAATATTAGCGATGGAGAAATGCCAGATTGGTAGATGAATATGATATATTTATGAATCATGTGGCGGTATTAGAGGAAATTGATACTGAAGGAATTGAACCTTTAGCATATCCATATGAAATTGAGACTACTTTTTTACGGGATGATGAGCCAATTGATATTATTAGCTTAGAGGATGCTTTAAGTAATGCTAAAAGTGTTCAAGAAAACCAGATAAAAGTACCAAAGGTGGTGGGATAATGAAAGTATATACAATAGAAGAATTACATAATTTGATCATTAATCAAGAGATTGATTTAAATAAATATTATGAAGAATTGTTTGATGAAGTTGATTTTCAACAAAAGCGCTTGAATGCTTTTGTAACAATTACTAAAGATAAAGCATTTGAAAATATTAAAAATATTGAAGTAAAAGAAAATGAGATGTTAAAAGGAATACCAGCAGTATTTAAAGATAATTATAATACTAAAGGAATCAAAACGACAGCTTCAAGTAAAATGTTAGAAGATTATGTACCTGTTTATGATGCTACAGTAGTAGAAAAATTGTATGATCAGGGAATTAGTTTGATTGGTAAAGCTAGTATGGATGAATTGGCAATGGGCGGAACCAATAAATCAGCTTTGACAGGACCAGTATATAATCCTTGGGATTCAACTCGTATTGCGGGAGGATCATCAGGGGGAAGTGCAGCACTAGTTGGTAGTGGTCTGATTCCCTTTGCTCTTGGAAGTGATACCGGAGATTCAATTCGTAAGCCAGCAGGTTTTTGTGGAGTCGTAGGATTTAAACCAACTTGGGGAAGAATTTCACGCTTTGGCGTTATTCCTTATGCTTCAAGTTTAGATCATGTAGGAGCTTTTACTCGTAATGTTCGAGACATGGCAATTGTAACCGAAGCACTTGCTGGAAATGATAAACATGACATGACTTCAAGTACCCAGCCGGTACCACATTATTTAGAAAATTTAAATAGTGATATTAAAGGAATAAAAATTGCTGTTTTAAAAACCGTTAGTGATGAAATTAGAAATGAAGATATTAAAAACAATTTTAATCAAGTGATCGAAACATTCAAACAATTAGGGGCTATCGTTGAAGAAGTAGAAATTCCTTTGCATTTAGCTAAAGCAATATTACCAACATATACGATCATTGCTAATAGTGAAGCTACTAGTAATCATTCATGTTTAGACGGAATTAAATATGGTGATCGTCAAGCTGGTAATTCTACTGATGATGTAATGATCAATCGCGAACAGATGGTTTTGGAGCTCATATCAAACGTCGTTTTATTCTAGGAAATCTTGCTTTAGCGACTGAAAATCAAGAAAGAATGTTTAGAAAAGCCCAACGAGTAAGACGTTTGATCGTTAATGAACTAAATAAAATTTATCAAGATCATGATATTATTTTAACGCCAAATGGAGGAAGTATTGCGCCTAAAGTTGATGAAGCAATAGATGATCGTTTATCAGATGAATATATTATTTTAGAAAATCATCTAGCATTAGGTAATTTTGCAGGAACCCCAAGTTTATCATTACCTTCAGGATTTAGTGAAGGAATGCCGATTGCTGTAAATCTAATGGGACGTTTATTTGAAGAACAAACAGTATTTAATGTAGCTTATGCTTTAGAGCAGGCTTTGGGCTTTGCTAATCAATATTCAAGAGAGGGGTAGAAAAGATGAATTTTGAAACAGTTATTGGATTAGAAGTGCACTGTGAGTTAAAGACAAAATCAAAAATGTTTTCTGGAGCCCCAGTTACGTTTGGTGAAGCTCCAAATACAAAAGTTAATATCATTGATATGGGAATGACGGGAGCTATGCCGGTTTTAAATAAAGCTGGAGTTGAGTTTGCAATTAGAGTATGTAGTGCTTTAAATATGGAAATAGATGAACTAGTGTGTTTTGATCGTAAAAATTATTACTATTCAGATTTACCAAAAGGTTTCCAAATTACTCAGGATCGTCATCCAATTGGTCGTAATGGAACAATGAATATTGAAGTTGATGGTCAAAAACAGATCGTGGAAATTGAAAGATTACATATGGAAGAAGACACTGCTAAACAGTTTCATTTTGATGACTATTCTTTAATTGACTATAATCGAGCTGGAATTCCTTTGATTGAAATCGTTACTAAACCAACGATTAGAAGTGGAGCAGCGGCTGCCGCATATTTGGAAAGATTAAGACAGATTTTATTGTTTACTGATGTAAGTGATGCCAAGATGGAAGAAGGATCAATGCGTTGTGATGTCAATGTTTCGATTCGTCCTTTTGGTAGTGAGAAATTTGGAACAAGAACAGAAATTAAAAATTTAAATTCAATTTCAAATGTTCAAAAAGCAATTGAATTTGAAGTGGCTCGCCAAGAAAAAGTACTAATTAGTGGTGGTGAAGTTTTACAAGAAACAAGACGTTATGATGAGGATAAAAAAGAAACAGTAGTTATGCGTGCTAAAGGTGATGCTGTGGACTATAAATATTATCCAGAACCAAATATTTTGCCGATTCGTTTAGATCATCAATGGGTTGAAGAAATTATTTCTAAGATACCCGAAATGCCAGAATCTAGAGTAAATCGTTATATTAATGAATATAAGATTCCTAAAACAGATGCTTTGATTTTAGTACAAACTAAAGAGATGTCAGATTTCTTTGATGCAATCGTAAAATATACTGATTATTATAAGATTGCCTGCAACTGGTTATTAGGTGAAGTACAGGCTTATTTGAATAAAAATAATTTAATTATTAGTGATACTTTATTGACACCAGAATATTTAGCAAAGATGATTAATTTTATTCAGGATGGAACTATTTCTAGTAAACAGGGTAAAAAAGTATTTGAAATATTAATGGCTGAGGGTAAAGATCCTGAAATTATTATTGAAGAAAATAATATGAAACAAATATCTTCACCAGAAGAATTAACTAAAATTATTAATGAGGTTTTAGATGCTAATCCACAATCAATTGAGGATTATAGTAATGGTAAAGATCGAGCTGTGGGATTCTTAGTTGGAC
>BAHP02000130.1 GCA_000508865.1 Clostridiales bacterium VE202-01 | reverse complement strand
TATAGGGATAATTTACTATTAGTAGGAATCAGTTATGATAAAAAGACTAAAAAACATAGTTGTAAGATAGAAAAGGCAATTCATGATAATTAAATAAGATAGTAATAAAAATAGCATCTCAATTTGAGATGCTAATAATTTTAAATTTTTTTTAAAAGCTTGTTTTAAATCGGCAATCAAATCTTCGACATCTTCTAAACCAACAGACATCCTAATTGTTTCTTGTTTTACTCCTCCTGCTAAACGTTCTTCTTCTGACATTTGAGCATGAGTAGTGCTGGCTGGATGTGTTAATAAAGAACGAGAATCAGCAAAATTAGTAACATGAATAAATAATTTGATGTTATCGATGACTGTTTTACCACCAGCAACACCGCCTTTTACACCAAATGTATAAAGACCACCAAAACCATTAGGGAAGTATTTTTTTGCTAATTCATAATTAGAATTATCTGGTAGTTCGGCATAACTTACCCATTCAACATCTTCACATTCATTTAAAAACTTAGCTAATATCCGAGCATTTTCAACATGTTTTTTCATTCTTAGAGATAGTGTTTCTAATCCAAGTAGAGTCATATAGGCATTAAATGGTGCCATACAACCACCTAAATCACGTAATGTTTTGGCAACAGCTTTTGTACAAAATGCAGCTTGACCTAAATTCGCATAAATAATATCATGATAGGCTTTATCAGGGATATTAAATAAAGGATAACGAGGATTGTCTTTCCAATTAAAGTTACCACTATCGACAATGATTCCACCCATGACATTACCATGTCCAGCTAAATATTTAGTCGTTGAATAAACTACTAAATCAGCCCCATGTTCAATTGGTTTAAATAAATATGGTGTTGGGGTCGTATTATCAACAACAAATAAAATACCGTATTTTTTAGCGATTTTATTTATAGCATCAAAATCCAACATATCACCATTAGGATTTCCTACAGATTCTACAAAGATTAATTTTGTTTTATCAGTTATTGCAGCATCTAAAGCTTTTAAATCTTTAGGATCAACAAAATGAGATTTAAATCCCATTGTTTCCATTGTTCCTGATAAAGAACCAATCGTTCCACCATAAAGATTATTAGCTACTACGATTTCATCGCCGCTTTGACAAACTGTCATTATCAATCCCATAATAGCTGCTGTTCCTGAAGCAAAGGCAACAGCTCCAAACCCGCCATCAAGAGCTGCCATTCTTGTTTGTAAAGCATCAACAGTAGGGTTAGATAAACGTGAATAAAAATAACCACCTTCTTCTAATGCGAAAATTCTTGCAGCTTGGTCGGCATCTTCAAAGGTAAAAGCATTTGATAAATATAACGGCATACCGGTTGCTTTGGTTACAGGGTCAGGTTTTTGACCAGCATGTATTTGTAATGTTTCAAAACCATAATTTTTATTATCCATTGATATATCCTCCTCAAATTGACAAAATTGTATCACAACTATAATAATATTTCTATAATAAATGCTGTAAATAGCTGCCTTTATCTATTATTTTAAAGCAGGATTTAATTTTATCATGTCATCAAGTATTTTGTATGTTAGATGAATCTTAGTTAAGATCGTATAGCAGTTGAATCAAAAAAAGATTATAAAATTAAATAGTCTATTTTAAAAGGCTATTTGATAATAATTTGAATTTAAAAACATAAATTGTTGTATCAAATGAATTGATCTTTATCGTTTAATGGTATTTTTAACCGTTAAATTGTGAAATTGAAAATTTTCTTTTTTTTTGTGTTATAGTAAAAATAAGAAAAGCTTTAAAATATATTTTATTAATTAATTTGACAGGGAGAGGAGGAAAAGTAAGTTTTATGATTAATAAATTATATTTAAAAATATAAGTTTTCAAAATAATAGTTTATCAGATATTAGTATGTATTAGCTGCTTATTAAAAATATACAGCAAATAATAATTAGAAATAAAAAAATGATAGTATATAATAAGGATAAATAAAAATATTGCAGTAATTACATCTTTTAGTGAATCAAAATTATCATCAAAAGATTCTGCTGGAGAGGCAGCTGTTAATAAAAGTGTTGATTTTACTTATAAATATGGCTATGAAAGAATCGAAGCTGGCAGTTATGGAATGGCTTCTACGTATAGATCACCTTATTATACACAAACGATTCATGGGGAATAATTATGTTTAGGTTAAAGAATATTATAATTGTAGTAATTAGATACTTGATTTTGGCTTTTTGGAGCTTTTATGAGTTCGTTACTTTAAATAATTATTTAAGCGCACTTGTTTATGAAGAAGTATTTCCAAATGGATATACTGAAAGTGAAAAGCTTAGAGTAGATAGCATTTCTAACGTGATCAATAAATTATATTATGTAATATTAATATTGGTAATAGCTTACTTATTGATTTTAATTATTAATTATTGGAAAGATAAGGATTTAAAATATAGTCTTATAAATATTGGTTTACTTGCATTGATATTTGCAGTGATAGTATTTGCTAAATATTTTGTTTGTCATTGTTATATGCTAGATGAATTACTTCATTTAAGACTATATGGTGGTTGTGCTGCAATAGCAGTAATAATATTACTGGGATCAAAGTTTGTAAAGAGCAAGAGAATTAAATGATATTAAAAAGACTGCAAAACTTGCAGTCTTTAAACTTTTATTCAATAATCATAGCATTTTCTATCGGTGCAAAAGGATTATCTTTATTGATTCGATCATAGAAAAGTGTTCCTTCAAAATGATCTAATTCATGCTGTAAACAAATTGATAAAAAACCTCGAGCAACAATTTTCACTTCTTGATCAGTCAATATATCATATCCCTTAACTGTCACTTTAGCGTAGCGTGGTACATAACCTTGAACTTCTTCATTTACTGATAAACATCCTTCACCATCTTTTAAATAAGATTTCTTTTCAGTATAAGAAATGATTTTAGGATTAACTAAAGCATAGTCATTACTCTTAGTAATATTTCCGTCTTTATCATAATCTAAAACATGAATAGCACACATTCTTTTAGGAATCCCTAGTTGAATCGCAGCAATCCCAACAGCAGGACGTAAATCATATTTTTCAGAAATTTCTGGGTCTTGAGAGTTGACAAGAAATTCATGCATTTTTAATAAGAGATTACGATCTTCCTCATTTAGAGGCAATGATACTTCTTTTGAAACTTCACGAATTTTTTTGTTATGGTCATCGATTATATCTTTCATTGTTAACATAGTTTCACCTCATTTAAATTCTGATAGTATTATATCATAAAATGAGGTGAAATAAAGACTTTATCCGACTCTAATTCTTGAATTTCCACAAATGATCAATAATAAGAATACTACTAAAACGATTGCAAACCAGTTTGTTGATCCAAAACCGTTGTTACATCCACAGCTGTTGCTGCATCCACAACCACAGTTAGACATTGAAAAACCACCATTGCATCCACAGCATCCAAATGGATTTGTGATGAAAGGACTGTATGAATTGCATCCACATCCAGAATAGTTAAATCCACAGTTCATATTATCACCTCCTTTAGTATATCCTATTCTAATATTTATCTTTTGCCTGGGTTATTGTAGATAATAATTAAATTTTACGTTATAATAGAAAAAAATTAAGGAGTGATTAAATATGGATTATAATTATCCGTTAGACTATAATTGGTCAACTGAAGAAATAATTGATGTAATTGCTTTATATAATGCAGTAGAAAAGGCATATGAAAAAGGTATTAGTAAAGAAGAATTTATGAATGCTTATCGCAAGTTTAAAGTTATTGTTGATAGTAAAAGTGCGGAAAAACAGTTAGATAAACAATTTTATGAGATTTCCCACTATTCAATTTATCAGGTAGTAAAAGCAGCTAAAGAAAATGACTGGATTCAAGTAGGTGAGTAATTTGGTAAAAAAAAGGTTTACAAAGATAAAAAGAATAATTGATCGATTAAAACAGCTTTTTACAAGTCGGGGTGTAGATAAAGGAATCTATATAAGTGTCTTTATTCTTGCTGTTTTTGGAATTATTATGATTGGTTCAGCTTCAATTGGAAGTGTAACTTCATCAGAGAAAACGGTTACTTTAGCGATAAAAAATATGAGTACGCAAACAGTTTATGTTATTGCTGGAGCGGCTGTAATGATTTTTATCGCTAGAGTTTTTAAAACACGCTATATTGATTATACAACGTCAATGAAGTTATATTTATTAGGAATTATTTTGATGACGATATGTAGATTTTGGTCTGATTCTCATGGTTCTCATGCCTGGATCAAGTTTGGTGGGGCGTTTAGTATTCAGCCAGCTGAATTTATGAAAATTGCAATGATTTTGATTATGAGTTATTTTTTAACCGAAAGTGATAAAGCTTTTGTTGTTAAGGGACGATTTAAAACAGCAGCATTGAAAGCTGCATTTTATAAAGAAAAGTTTTTAAAATGCGTATTTTTACCAATGCTCTTAGTTTTTATTGCAGCTGTTGTCGGAGTGTTTATTCAAAAGGATTTTGGAACAACTGTGATTCTGGTAGGTATTTGTTTCGTTTGTTTTATTGGAACCCCAAGACAGTATTTTAAGAAGTATAAAAAAATGGTGTGGATCTTTATTGGTGTTTGTGCAGTAATATTGACAATTATTGGAACCACTGTCTTACAGCCTTATCAGTTAGGCCGAATCTATTCGTGGCTTGATCCAATGTCAGATCCTTATAATAGCAGTTACCAGTTGGTGAATGCGCTGATTGCTTTTAGTGATGGGGGACTATTTGGCTTAGGGTTTGGAAATTCTACCCAAAAATATGGCTATATTCCTGAATCTCACAATGATTTTATTGGAGCTATAATTTATGAAGAGCTGGGAATAATTGGCTTAGGGTTAGTAATTATTCCGACATGTGTTGTCATTTTTAAATTATTAAAATATTCAAACGAAGTAAAAGAAAATAAGTCAAGAATTATTTTGCTCGGAGTGTCATCATATTTCTTTTTACATTTAATAATTAATCTCGGAGGAGTTTCGGGATTAATTCCAATGACAGGGGTACCATTGCTGCTTATTTCTGCTGGTGGTTCGTCAACTGTCAGTGCCTTTGTGGCTATTGGAATCGCTCAGGCAATAATTGCTAAGCATAATCGGCAAAAATTTGACACCGATTAAAGATCAAAACATATAATATACTAGGTGATATTATGGACGAATTTAAAGAGTTTTTGAAAACTGTCCCTAGTGTAAAGCAGGATGTTTTAAATGGTCGTTATACTTGGCAGCAATTATATGAGATTTATGTGATGTATGGTAAAGATGATAAATTTTGGCAGCCATATAAAACTAATAGTAATGTTGATTTAAATGCGATAATTGAAATTATTAAAAATATTGATTTGAATGCATTATCAAATAGTTTGAGTTCAATTGAAAAAGTTTTGAATGTAGCTAGTTCTTTTTTAGATAAAAAGAACCGGAAAGAGAAAGAAAATGGTATGATGAATGAAGAAATAAGATATTATCTTCGTTATCATCCCCACTGGTATATTGTTTTATCTAGATATCCTCAAGAATATGGTCGTCTAGTACAAGAATATAAAGATGAAAAAAATCAACAATTTATTGATAAAATAGATCAAGTTTCAATGCTGATAAATATGTTGGAAATGATGATGTAGGTGAATATGCAAGAAATATTAGATAAATTAATAAATGAAATAAAAAGGGATCAACGTTATCTTGATTATCTTGAAGCTGAAAAAAAGCTTCATACAAAAGATATCGAAGAGTTATTGCGGGATTATCAAAATAAACTTGATCAATATGAAGAAATAAGAAAATATGAACAATATATTGATAATACGCAAATTAAAGAAGAAATCAAAGATTTAAAACGTCGGATTAGTTGTAATGAGGATATTATTGATTATTATCAAAAATATCATCGCTTAAATGATTTTTTGGAAGAAATAACTAAAATCGTATTTGGAAATATATCAAAAGAACTGGATTTATCTCCATATAAGTTATAAGAGGGTTTATGAGAGTAATAGCAGGTAAATATAAAAGTAGACAGTTAAAAACTGTAAAATCAAATCTAACACGTCCTACGACAGATCGTAATAAAGAAAATATGTTTAATATTATCGGACCTTATTTTCAAGGGGGAAATGTATTAGATTTATTTGCAGGTAGTGGTGGATTAGGAATAGAAGCTTTATCGAGGGGCTGTGATTTTCTTTATAGTGTTGATCATCAATACGCTGCTTTTCAAATAATTAGAGAAAATATTAGATCTTTAAAGATTGAAAATGCTAAAGTGTATAAACTTGATTATCGAAAAGCATTAAAAAAATTTAGTGAAGAAAGAATTAAGTTTGATTTGGTTTTATTAGATCCGCCTTATGGCAAAGGATTAGTTGATGGAATATTAGAATTTTTAATTGAGAATGAAATGTTGAATGAGGGCTGTATTATTATGGTAGAAGAATTGAAAGAAGTTGTTTTTAAAGCTTTTGAGCAAATAAATTTGCTTAAAAAAAATGACTATGGTATTACAGCATTGAATGTATTTAAATATCAGGGGTAAGAGTATGAAGAAAAATATTGCAGTATATGCAGGAACATTTGATCCTGTAACTAATGGACATTTAGATATTATTGAACGTGCCAGCAGAATGTTTGATGTTTTGTATGTGACGATTTGTATTAATCCCAATAAACAGGGGCTTTTTACAATTGCAGAAAGAAAAGAATTATTAAAAAAAGTTTGTCAACAATTTGATAATGTGATCGTTGATTCATCGGATAAGCTTTCAGTAGAGTATGCTAAAGATGTCGGATCAAAAATTTTAGTACGCGGAATTAGAGCAACGATGGATTTTGAATATGAACTACAGTTAGCTTTTTCTAATCAATATTTGGATAAAGATGTCGACATGGTATTTTTAATGACAAAACCATCACACTCATTTATTTCTTCTTCAGCAGTAAAAGAAATGGTTAGTCATAAGCGGCATGTTGCTGGCTTAGTACCAGCTTGTGTAGAAGAAGCTTTACAAAAGAAATTTCAGAAATTAAATGGCTGAAATCAAATTGGTTTTGTTTAAAATAATTGTCAAAATCAATGATATTTGATATGATGAATAAAGAAAAAAGATACATCAACTGGGTATAATGAATATTATTTCCCAATTATACCTCGTTAGAGGTATTTTTTATGGAGGAAAACAATGAATATATTTACATTAAAAGATTTTTCAACAACTGATATTAATTTGATTTTAGATGAGGCAGAAGAATTTAAAAAAGGGAAAAAGGTAGATTATAATGGCAAAAAAGTTGTCGCAAATTTATTTTTTGAACCATCAACAAGAACGCATTATAGCTTTGATAAAGCGGCTTATAATTTAGGCTGTCGAACTCAAAATTTTGAAACAGCTAATTCAAGTGTTCAAAAAGGAGAAACTCTATATGATACTGTAAAATTTTTTGAGTCGATCGGTTGTGATGCGGTCGTTATCAGACACCCGAAAGAAAATTATTATGAAGATCTGGTTGATCGAATTACGATTCCTATCGTGAGTGGTGGTGATGGAACAGGAAATCATCCTAGCCAATCTTTATTGGATTTAATGACGATTCGTGAAGAATTTGGACATTTTGAGGGTTTAAAAATAGTAATTGTTGGAGATATCGTTCATTCAAGAGTAGCTCATAGTAATTATGAAATTATGAAACGTTTAGGAATGGAAGTTTATACTAGCGGTCCGCGTGAATTTGAAGAACCAGGGTATAATTATGTTGACTTTGATACGATTTTACCAGAGGTTGATATTGTTATGCTGCTTAGAGTTCAACATGAACGGCATCATAGTTTAATGAAATTAACTACTGATCAATATCATGAATTATACGGATTAAATCGTGAAAGAGTTAATAAAATGAAAGAAAGGGCAATCATAATGCATCCAGCTCCATTTAATCGTAATGTTGAAATTGCTGATGAAATCGTTGAATGTAAACAAAGTCGAATTTTTAAACAGATGGCTAATGGAGTTTTTGTGAGAATGGCATTATTGAATCGGGTGTTAGGTGATGACTAAAGTATTATTTAAAAATGGTGATGTTTTTTATCATGGTAAAATCCAGAAGTTAGATGTTCTAATTGAAAATGATAAAATCATTGATATTAAACAAAATATTGATCAAGCTGATGAAATAATTGATATTACTGGTAAATTGTTGACTCCAGGATTTGTCGATATCCATGTACATTTAAGAGAACCTGGTTTTGAGCATAAAGAAACAATTGCAACAGGGACTAATTCAGCAAAATATGGTGGATATACGCATTTAGTAGCAATGGCTAATACGATTCCCTGCATGGATGATGTCGAGACGATCAGAGATTTTAAAAGACGGGTTGAAAAAGATGCAAAAGTACATACTTATACATATAGCGCAATTACTAAAGAGCTAAAAGGACAAGAACTAGTGGATTTTGATGCGAATAGTAAAGAAACGATCGTTATCGGTTTTTCGGATGATGGTAAAGGAGTTCAGTCTAAAGATATGATGGAAGCAGCAATGAAAGCTGCTAAGGCAAATGATTCAATTATTGTAGCTCATTGTGAGGATGAAGGTGAATTAAAGCCAGGAGCATGTATCAATGAGGGGAATTATGCTAAGGATCATGATTTAGTAGGAATTAATAATGCTTCTGAATATAATCATGCGGTTCGTGATTTAAAACTTGCTGATGAAATAGGAAATCGCTATCATATTTGTCATATTTCTACTAAAGAAACTGTGGCGGCTTTAAAAGAAGCACGTAAGACAAATAGTCTTGTTAGTGGTGAAGCATGTCCACATCATCTGATTTTAACGGATGATAATATTAAAGATATGAATCCTAATTATAAAATGAATCCGCCATTAAGAAGTAAAGAGGACCTAGAGGCTTTGATTGCTGGCATCAATGATGGTACTGTAACAGTGATCTCAACTGATCATGCACCACATGCAATTGCTGAAAAGAATAAGCCAATCGATAAAGCCCCATTTGGAATAATCGGAAATCAGCATGCCTTTAGTTTAATGTATACATATATTGTAAAAAAAGGACTTATTCCTCTAGAAAAAGTATTGACTTGTATGTCATTAAATCCCGCCAAAGTAATTGAGATCGATCATGATTTAGAAATTGGCTATAAAGCAAATTTAGCTGTTTTCGATCTTGAAGAAGAATATACAATAACTAAAGATAATATTAAATCTAAATCAATTAATACCCCATTTTTGGATACAAAATGTTATGGTGTATTAAAATATCATGTTTTAGATGGTGTAATTACTAAAATATAGGAGGTATTATGGCTAATTTACAAGGGATGATGAAAATCGTTAGTATTGAAAATATTGCTGATGAAGTATATGAAATGGTTTTAGAAGGTGCAGGGGCTAAATATATTAGTGCTAGCGGGCAGTTTATTAATATCAAGATCAATGATAGTTTACAGCCTTATTTAAGAAGACCGATGTCAATTAGTGATTATGATGAAAATCATATCGTTATCGTTTTTAAAGTTGTTGGTGAAGGTAGTGAACTTTTAAAGAATAAAGAAATCGGTAGTTATTTAGATTGTTTGATTGGTTTAGGAAATGGCTTTACGATCAAAGATGGTAAAGCATTACTCATTGGTGGCGGATTAGGAACACCACCTTTATATAATTTAGGTAAAAAATTAAAAGCTCAGGGAATTGAAGTTACAACAGTTCTAGGTTTTAATAGTGCTAAAGATGTTTTTTATCAAGAAAAGTTTGCTGAATTTTCTAAAGTCTATGTTGCAACTATGGATGGTAGTGTAGGAACTAAAGGAACGGTTATAGATGTAATTAAAAATGAAGGTTTAATTTTTGATAATTACTATACTTGTGGACCAGAACCAATGCTAGATGCTTTAGTGCTAAATTATCCTGAAAACGGGCAGCTATCATTTGAAGCTCGTATGGGATGTGGTTTTGGAGCTTGTATGGGATGTTCATGCAAAGTTAAAACTAAACCATATAAACGAATTTGTGTTGAAGGACCGATATTAGAAAGTAATGAGGTGATCGTAAATGGCTAATTTGAAAGTATCATTACCTGGGCTGGAAATGAAAAATCCCATTATTCCTGCTAGTGGAACATTTGGATTTGGATATGAATTTGCAAAATTTTATGATTTAAATATTTTAGGCTCAATGATGTTAAAGGGCACAACATTAGAACCACGTTATGGAAATCCTTTACCCCGAATTGCTGAAGGACCAAGCGGGATGCTTAATGCCATTGGACTTCAAAATCCTGGAGTTGAAGCAGTAATGAATGAGGAACTAGAAAAACTAAGACCATTATATACTGATAAAGTTATTGCTAATATCGGTGGTAGTGCGCCAGAAGACTATGTCGAAACAGCTAAGCGTTTATCAACTCATGATATGGTGGGAGCTTTAGAATTAAATATTTCTTGTCCAAATGTTCATAGTGGTGGAATTCAATTTGGAACTAATCCGCAAATGGCAGCAGATCTAACGCGCCGTGTTAAAGCTGTTTCTAAAGTACCTGTATATGTAAAATTATCACCAAATGTAACCGATATTGTTGAAATGGCAAAAGCTGTAGAGGAAGCTGGAGCTGATGGTATTACAATGATCAATACGCTTGTAGGAATGCGTTTTGACTTAAAAACAGGGAAGCCGATCATTGCAAATAAAACAGGAGGATATTCAGGTCCGGCAATTTTTCCTGTCGCACTTAGAATGGTTTATCAAGTAAGTCAGGCTGTTGATATTCCTGTAATTGGCATGGGGGGAATTCAAAGTGCCCGTGATGTTATTGAGATGATGTCAGCAGGTGCCAGTGCTGTGGCAATTGGATGTCAAAATTTAATTGATCCATATGCCTGTAAGAAAATAGTTGAAGATTTAGATTCTTTACTTACTCAATTGGGAATTGATGATATAAACGATTTAGTTGGACGCTCACATAAATATTAAAAACAGTGTATTATTTATACATTGTTTTTTATTTATTGATAGTATTAGTAATATATATTGAATATTAGTTTTTAGGGCAAAATTATTAATAAAATAGAAATATTATATTTAGTAAGCTGGATGGAATTATAACTAGATCATTTGAGTTTTTAGGTTATATTATCTAGTTTTAAAAAGTAGAAAAATACTTAGAAATAAGTATCTTTTATAAAAGATATAAGCTATAATAAAGCGGTGGTGGTGATGAGATGGATTTAGATAAATTATTAAATAAAAATCAAAAAGAAGCAGCTACTTATCTTGATAGTCATTTAAGAATAATTGCTGGTGCTGGTTCTGGAAAGACGAGAGTTGTTACATATCGAATTGCCTATTTAATTGATGAAGTTGGTGTTGATCCTCATAAGATCCTTGCGATTACTTTTACGAATAAAGCTGCAAATGAAATGAAAGAAAGAGTTACTAATATATTAGGACCGTATGGTATGGGATCTTTAATTTGTACAATTCATTCATTATGTGTAAGAATTTTAAGACAGCATATCAACGTTATTAATTATCCTAGTACTTTTATGATCATGGATGAAGAAGATCAAAAAGCATTGATTAAAAAAATTTATAACAATTTAGATATTGATGCAAAGACGATTAGTATCAAAAGCATGATCGCTTCTATTTCAAGTTATAAAATGGCTAATATAACGCCTCAACATGCTTTAGAATTAGCTGGACAATTTCAAGGTGAAATAAAAAAAGCCATGGTTTATAAAGAATATTTAGAATATCAGGAAAATCACTTTATGCTTGATTTTGATGATTTATTATTAAAAGCAGTTTATATTTTTGAAAATTATCCTGATGTGCTAGAAAAATGGCAGTACCGTTTTCAATATATTCATGTTGATGAGTTTCAAGATGTAGGTAATATTGAATATCGTTTAGTAAAGTTAATGGCAAAAAAAGCGATTACTTGTGTAGTTGGTGACCCTGACCAAACAATTTATTCATTTAGGGGTGCTGATGTTAATTATATTTTAGATTTTGATAAAGACTTTAAACCATGTAAAACAATTATTTTAGATCAAACTATCGTTCAACAGGTAATATTTTAAATATTTCTAACTGTTTGATTCGTAAGAATCAAAATCGTTTAGAAAAAGACTTATATACTGAGGCTACCGGTGGTGCTGAAGTCATTCACTTTACTGGTAAAAGTGAACAGGAAGAAGCTGATTATATTTGTGGGCAAATAGAAAAAATCATTAATGATGTTGAAGGTGTCAATTATCGGAATTTTGCTATATTATATCGTGCTAATTATTTATCACGAGTAATTGAACAAAGCTTAATTTCTCATGGAATCGATTATCGGATTTTTGGGGGACTTAAATTCTTTAATCGTAAAGAAGTAAAAGATGCTTTAAGTTATTTACAGTTAGTTTGTAATGCTGAAGATTTAGCTTTTGAACGAATTATCAATGTTCCTAGTAGGGGAATTGGTAAAAAGACATTAGAAAATATTCAGCAGGTTGCTTTGAATAATCAAGTTAGTTTGTATGAAGCATTAACTTTATTTAGTGATCAAATCAGATTGTCTACAAAAGCTAAAAAAGAAGTAAAGATCTTAGTTGAGGCAATCGAAACAGCAAAACATTCAAGTTTACCGATGCATCAAATGTTTGAAGAGTTGATGAATAATACTGGTTATATTGAAATGCTGAAAAAGGATCTTGAAGAAAATAGAATTGATAATATTCATGAGTTACAGCGTTCAATTTATGAATTTGAGAATCAAAATCCTGATTTAGCAACAATTGAAAATTATTTACAAGAAATTTCGTTATATACTGATAATGACAATATTGATGAAAAACAATACGTAAGTTTAATGACAATTCATATGGCTAAAGGTCTGGAATTTGATTATGTTTTTGTTTTAGGTCTATCGGAAGGAATTTTCCCAAGTTTTAGATCGATCAGTGAATCTGATGAAGGCTTGGAAGAAGAGCGCAGATTAGCCTATGTTGCTTTTACCAGAGCGAAGAAGCAGTTGTTTTTAACTGATAGCGAAGGGTTTAGTTTTGTCACTGATTCACCTAAAATAGCAAGTCGTTTTATTGATGAAGTTGGTAAAGAGGGAATCAAACATATTGGAGCAAAACCTCGTTTTAAAACAGCTAATTATATAAATACATCACTTAATAAAGCTGATTTAGTCGGTAATAATCAGGTTAAAGACTGGACTGTTGGTGATTTTGTCATGCATGATACTTTTGGTAAAGGGGTTGTGGTTAAAGTTAACGGAAAGACTCTTGATATTGCGTTTGAATTACCGGCAGGGTTAAAAACCTTGATGGCAGGACATAAGGCTTTAAAGAAGCTGACAAATTAGCACTCTTAGGAGTGCTTTTTATTGTTTGTTGAAAATATGTATAGTAAAGTTATATTATAGATGTAAAATATTTAAAGATGTTAGGAGGAACAAATGCAAGAGTTATTAACTAATAATGATGAATTATTTGTTTGTTTTAATTTAAATTGTCATGATTTGCCATTTGTAATATCAATACTTATAATGGAACTAAAATTATTAAAAAGATGAATGATCAGTTGTTAGAGAGGGGTGTATTAGCTAATACAGACTGATATTTACTAGAATTATATAATTAAGGTTAACTGTAATCATTAATAATATTAATAGATATGTAATTGATTCTAATCGTTAAAGAAATGTTTGGATTGGTAATACTTATGTAACTAATCTTATTTATAAAGAGACGATTCAAGGATATTCAATGTATAAAAATAATATTACAAGTGTCAAAATAGATGAAGGGATATAACTTTTTTAAATGGAATATCACAAATTATTATGGTAATTTAAAAGGATGTGAGGTGGTATAGATTGAATTATGGTATCAAAAATATATTGATGAAAGAAAGTTTGGTAATAAAGAATTACCAGCTATTAATAATAGTATTTGAAAATATAAAACAAAAAATGTTTACTTTTCTTAGATTAATAGAAAGGGTCAAGGAATAAAAATGAAAATAGAAAAAGCAAAAATTAAAGATATTGATGAAATTAAGCAGTTATATCAAGTTTTATTTTTAGATATGGCTAATTTACAACCAGAATATTTTAAAGCAGCTAAACAAGATGAAAAGTTTTTAAAAATGATTATTGAAAGTGATGATAGTGATATATTAGTAGCTAAAAATCAAAAAATTATTGGTTTAGCATTAGTTCAAAAACAACAAACACCTCCATATAGTTGTCTTGTTGAACATAGCTATACATATTTGATGGATTTAGTTGTTGATGTAGATTTCAGAGGACAGGGGATAGGGAAACAGCTAATTGAAAGTGTTAAAAACTGGACTTTAGAAAGAAATTTAGAATATATTGAATTAAATGTTTTAAGTGAAAACAAAAAAGCTATTAATTTATAATAAAAAATTAATTTCAAAGAAAAAATGAAAACAATGAGAATGAAATTATAATGAAAAATTAAAATTTTAAATTAAAAAGAAGTAATTTCTCTAATTATCTTGTAAAAGATAATGAGGAGGAAAAAATATGATTCATGAAAAACTATTATCGATAATAATAATAATAATGTTCGCTTTAATAATGATCTGTTCTTTAAATACCTGCTTTCCAGAGATACTTTAGAATCTATAAAACTGAGAAAGTTTATCGTTAAATCTGTCGCCCATCTTGATTGTCAACAGATGATCGTTAAAAATCCGGAAATCAATCAAAATACGGTCCTCGCTAAAAACATCATCCTTGATATCTGTGCCGTTGATGAAAAGGGTC
>BAHP02000131.1 GCA_000508865.1 Clostridiales bacterium VE202-01 | reverse complement strand
TTTAGAGTGCTTGTTATTTCAATGAGGGTAATAAAAGTATGAGCCTTGACAAGTTTAGAATTGTTAGGAATCTTATGATTCTTCAATCTTTTTTTAAGACAGCCAAGCAGAAGAATCAGTATGTCCATTGAGAAAAGCATCTTTAACAGTAATAGTGGCATAATTACTAATAGAATGGACATTAAAAACAAGAGTATTAATAGAAACAGATAAAAATTCAATGAATTGAGTTTTATTAGTATTACGTTTATGTTAATATGTACTGCATTAACCCGATTAGGTGTTGACAATAAATTCATAGTAAATTGAAAATATTTATTTTTAGTTTTTTCGCGATTTAGTATAGGTGTTCATATATAGTTTTGTTTATTTGGTTTTGATCGACTAAAATAAATACAATTTCTATGAACAGTTTTATGTAAAAATGAATAACGAATCTTAAGAGACAGCAAAGAAATATAAAAATGACGAATTGATTTTTACAGTCTCTTAATTCCAGTTTCATTTTACAATACACAGATTAAAATAAACTTGAAATAAATACAAAAAAACCTTGCAATGAGGCATCTTTTTTGTTAAAATATCACCGTTGGCGTTGCGTAGATGTGCGAGGTTGCTGAAACACCGAAGAGCGTTGTCATGAAACGGCATGTTTCAGGGAATTCGTATTGAGCAAGTCAAATCCTATGAAGTTGAAAGGAGAAAAATCATGGCAAATAATAAAATTAGAATTAGATTAAAATCGTTTGATCACAAAATTCTAGATAACTCAGCAGAAAAAATCATTGGTGCTGCTAAGAAATCTGGAGCACAAGTAGTAGGACCAGTTCCTCTACCAACAGAAAAAGAAATCTATACTATTTTAAGAGCTGTTCACAAATATAAAGATTCTCGTGAACAATTCGAAATCAGAACTCACAAACGTTTAATCGATATTGTTAATCCTACACAAGAAACAGTTGATATTCTAACAAGATTAGAATTACCAAGTGGTGTAGACATTGAAATTAAATTATAAGAAAGGTAAATGGTGTAACTCATGAAAGGAATCTTAGGTCGTAAGATTGGAATGACTCAAGTCTTCACAACTGATGGTTTATTAATCCCTGTAACTGTAGTAGAAGCTACTGAAAATGTTGTATTACAAAAGAAAACAGTTGCAACTGATGGATATGATGCTATTCAAGTTGGATTTGAAGATAAGAGAGAAAAATTAGCTAATAAAGCTGAATTAGGTATTGTAAAGAAAGCTAACACAGCTCCTAAGCGCTTCATCAGAGAATTTCGTTATGACGAAATGATGAGTTATGAAGTTGGAGATAAAATTACAGTTGATAGCTTCGTAGCTGGTGAAGTTGTGGATGTAACTGGAACTTCTAAAGGTAAAGGTTATCAAGGTGTTATTAAAAGACATGGACAACATATCGGTCCAAAAGGACATGGTTCAGGAGCTCATAGAATTGTTGGTTCAATGGGACCAATTGCTCCAAACAGAATTGCTCCAGGTAAAAAGTTACCAGGGCAAATGGGACATGTAACAAGAACAGTTCAAAATTTAGAAATTGTGGCTGTTGATGTAGAAAATAATTTATTATTAATCAAAGGTTCAGTACCAGGACCTAAAAAAGGATTAGTAATTGTAAAATCTGGAATTAAAGCAGCTGGTAAGGTAAATGAAGCTTATGAATTAGTAGATTTCACACCAGCAGTAGAAGAAACTAAAGAAGCAGATGCAGCAACTGAAACAGCAGTTGAAGCAGCTGAATAATTTAGGGAAGGAGGATTCGATATGCTTACAGTTAAAGTATATAACCAAGAAGGTTCTGAAGTAAAAGATTTAGAATTAAATGAAGCGGTATTTGGAATTGAACCAAATAAACAAGCATTATTTGATATGGTCTTATTACAAAGAGCATCATTAAGACAAGGTACTCATAAAGTAAAAAACCGTACTGAAGTTCGTGGTGGTGGTAAAAAACCATGGCGTCAAAAAGGTACTGGTAGAGCTAGACAAGGATCAATCCGTGCACCACAATGGCGTGGAGGAGGAGTTGTATTTGGTCCAACACCTAGAAGTTATAAATTTAAATTAAATCGTAAAGTTAGAAGATTAGCTCTTAAGTCAGCATTATCTACTAAGGTTAACGATAACGAATTCATGGCTTTAGAAGCTATTAAATTCGATGCTCCAAAAACTAAAGAAATGGTTAAAGTATTAGCTAATTTAGAAGCACCAGCTAAGACATTAATAGTTGTAGACGAAATTTGTCCAAATGTTGCTAGAAGTGCTAATAATATTCCAGGAGTTAAATTATTAGATGCAAAACATGTAAATGTTTATGATATATTAAACAGCAATAAGTTAATTATGACTGAAGCTGCTATTAAATCTGTTGAGGAGGTACTAGGATAATGGCACACATTACAGATGTATTGAAAAAACCTGTACTTACTGAAAAATCAATGACCCTTCAAGCAGAAGAAAACAAATACACATTTGATGTAGATGTTAATGCTAATAAAATTGAAATTAGACAAGCTGTAGAAGCAATGTTTGATGTAAAAGTTGAAAGTGTTAATGTAATCAATGTTAGACCTAAATCAAAAAGAGTAGGTAAATACGAAGGTAAAACTAACCGTAGAAGAAAAGCTATTGTTAAATTAGCTGAAGGTAGTGAAATTAGTTATTTCGGTGAGGAATAATCGATAAAATATTGGAATACATAATTCCAGATAAATAGGAGGAAACTAAAGATGGCAATCAAAACTTATAAGCCAGTGACTAATGGTCGTCGTAATATGACTTCATTAACTTTTGAAGAAATTACAACAAATAAACCTGAAAAATCTTTAGTTGCAAAAGTAAGTAAAAACGGTGGTCGTAATAACCAAGGTGTTATTACAACTCGTCATCATGGTGGAGGACATAAACGTAAATATCGTATTATTGATTTCAAACGTAATAAAGATGATATCGTTGGAACTGTTGCAACTATCGAGTATGATCCAAATAGATCAGCAAACATAGCATTGATCAACTATGCAGATGGTGAAAAAAGATATATCTTAGCTCCAAAAGGATTAGAAGTTGGAAGCAAAATCATATCTGGTGAAAATGCCGATATCAAAGTAGGAAATGCTTTACCAATGGGAAATATGCCTGAAGGTACAGTAATTCACAATATTGAAATGCAACCTGGTAAAGGTGGACAAATCGCACGTTCTGCTGGTGTGTCTGCTCAAATCTTAGGTAAAGAAGAAAGATATGTAATTGTCAGATTAGCATCTGGTGAAGTACGTAAATTATTAGCTGTATGTAGAGCAACTGTTGGAGTTGTTGGAAATGAAGACCATGGATTAGTTAACTATGGTAAAGCTGGACGTATGAGATGGAAAGGTGTAAAACCTACTGTACGTGGTTCTGTAATGAATCCTAACGACCATCCTCATGGTGGTGGTGAAGGTAGAACTTCTATCGGACGTAAGGCTCCAATGACACCTTGGGGTAAAAAAGCTATGGGTGTTAAAACTAGAAAAAATAAGAAAGCGTCTACTAAATTAATTGTACGTCGCAGAAATTCTAAATAATAAGAGGAGGAAGAAATAATGGCACGTAGTTTAAAAAAGGGACCATTTGTTGATGAACACTTAATGAAAAAAGTTGAAGCATTAAATGCGTCAGGTAAAAAAGAAGTTATCAAGACTTGGTCTAGACGTTCAACAATCTTCCCTCAATTTATTGAGCACACATTTGCAGTGTATAATGGAAGAGAACATATCCCAGTATATGTAACTGAAGATATGGTCGGACATAAATTAGGAGAATTCGCTCCAACAAGAACTTATCACGGTCATAGTGCTGATGATAAAAAAGCTGGAAAATAGAGAGAGGAGAATTTAAAACATGGAAGCAAGAGCTCAAGCTAAAATGATTCGTGTTTCACCTCAAAAAGCAAGATTAGTTGTTGACTTAGTGAGAGGTAAGCAAGTTAAAGAAGCACTTGGTATGTTAGAATATGTTAATAAAAGTGCAACTCCTGCAATCATTAAAGTTGTAAAATCTGCTGCACAAAACGCTGTTTATAATAACGGTGCTGAAGCAGAAAAGTTATATATTAAAGAAATCTATGTAGATGAAGGTCCTACATTAAAAAGATTCGCTGCTAGAGCAAAAGGTAGCGGAACAAGAATTTTAAAAAGAACTAGCCACATCACTTGTGTGGTAGAAGAAAGATAGGAGGTCACATTATGGGTCAAAAAGTAAGTCCAATTGGTTTGCGAGTTGGAATTAACCGTAATTGGGATTCTAGATGGTATGCTAACGATCAAGATTTTGCAGGTCTATTACATGAAGACATCAAAATTCGTGAATACTTATTAAAGAAACTTAAAGCGGCTTCAGTTGCTCGTGTTGAAATCGAAAGATCAAAAAACCGTGTTACTATCTTTGTTCATACATCTCGTCCAGGTGTTGTAATTGGTAAAGATGGTGAAGCTGTTGATGCGTTAAGAAAAGAAGTTAGTAAAATGGTTAAAGATAAACAAGTGTTTATCAATATAGTGGAAATTAAAAATCCAGATGTTGTTGCTCAATTAGTAGCTAATAACATTGCGGAACAATTAGAAAATCGTGCATCTTTTAGAACAGTTCAAAAACGTTCTATTCAAAGAGCAATGAGAGCTGGAGCTAAAGGAATTAAAACTAGTGTTTCAGGACGTTTAGGAGGAGCTGATATGGCTCGTGCTGAAGGTTACTCTGAAGGGAATGTCCCTCTTCATACTTTAAGAGCTGATATTGATTATGCAACTGCAGAAGCAGATACTACTTATGGTAAATTAGGAGTTAAAGTTTGGATTTGTAAGGGAGAAATCCTTCCTGAAAAGAAGAAAGGGGATAAATAATCATGTTGATGCCTAAAAGAACAAAATACAGAAGACCTCATCGTGTTAAATATGAAGGTAAAGCTAAAGGCGGAACTCAAGTATCATTTGGTGAATTTGGATTACAAGCAACAGAAGGTGCTTGGATCACTTCTCGTCAAATCGAAGCTGCCCGTGTTGCTATCAACCGTCGTTTAAACCGTGGTGGTAAAGTATGGATTAGAATTTTCCCTCACTTAGCTAAAACTAAAAAACCATTAGAAGTACGTATGGGATCTGGGAAAGGTTCTCCAGAAGAATGGGTAGCAGTTGTTAAAACTGGTCGTGTTCTTTTTGAAGTAGCAGGTGTTGATGAAGAACTTGCTAGAGAAGCTCTTAGACTTGCATCTCATAAATTACCTATTAAATGTAAAATCATTGGAAAGGGTGAATAGTCATGACAGTTCAAGAAATTAGAGAATTAGATAACGCTGCTTTATTAGAAAAAGTAGAAGAATACAAAAAAGAGCTATTTGGACTTCGTTTCCAACAAGCTACTGGACAATTAGAAAACACAGCACGTATTAGAACGGTTCGTAAATCTATCGCTAGAATTAAAACAATTATTAGAGAAAGAGAATTGAACCAATAGGAGGAGATACAATGGAAAGAAACAATCGTAAAGTTTACACTGGTACAGTTGTATCTACTAAAATGGATAAAACTATTACAGTGCTAGTAGAAACACATGTAAAACATAAATTATATGGTAAACGTATGAAATCTTCAACTAAGTTTCATGCTCATGATGAAGAAAACGTTGCAAATGTTGGTGATACAGTAAAAATCATGTCAACAAGACCATTATCTGCAACAAAACGTTTCCGTTTGGTAGAAATCGTTAAAAAAGCAGAAACTGTTTAATATATTAAAACTCTAAAAGGAGGTAACCAAGAATGATCCAAAACGAAAGTAGACTTAAAGTCGCTGATAACACTGGAGCTAAAGAAGTATTAGTAATCCGTAATTTAGGTGGATCTAATCGTAAATTTAGTAACATCGGTGATGTTGTTGTGGCTACAGTTAAACAAGCAGCACCAGGTGGTTCTGTAAAAAAAGGTGAAGTAGTAAAAGCGGTTATCGTAAGAACTAGATATGGAGTCGGAAGAGAGAATGGTTCATATATCAAATTCGATGACAACGCTTGTGTAATTATAAAGGAAGATAAGTCTCCAAAAGGGACTCGTATCTTCGGACCAGTTGCAAGAGAGTTAAGAGATGCAGATTTTATGAAAATCGTATCATTAGCTCCAGAAGTATTATAGGAGGAACTTAAACATGAAAATCCGTGTAGGTGATACTGTAGAAGTTATCGCAGGTAAAGATAAAGGAAAACAAGGTGAAGTGTTACAAGTTCTTGCAAAACAAGACAAAGTAATCGTTGAAGGAGTTAATATGGTAACTAAACATATTAAACCTTCACAAGCAGATCCTGAAGGTGGAATTGTAACAAGAGAAGCGCCTATTCATGTTTCTAATGTTGCATTCTATGATTCAAAAGCTAAGGCTCCTGTTAAACTTGGATATAAATTTGTTGAAAAAGATGGTAAACAAGTAAAAGTTCGAGTTAACAGAAAAACTGGAGCTGAAGTTGATAAAAAGAAAAAGAAGTAGGAGGATAAAGAATGAGCCGTTTAATGGAACGTTATCAAAACGAAGTGGTTAAATCTTTAATGGAAAAATTCAATTATTCTTCAAAAATGCAAGCTCCTAAGATTGAAAAAATCGTTTTAAATATCGGTGTAGGTGATGCAGTATCTAATTCAAAATTATTAGATGAAGCTGTTAATGAATTAACATTAATTAGTGGGCAAAAACCTGTTATCACTAGAGCTAAAAAATCAATCGCTGGATTCAAATTACGTGAAGGAGCACCAATTGGGTGTAAAGTAACTTTACGTGGTGAAAGAATGTATGAATTTTTAGATAAATTAGTTAATATCTCTTTACCTCGAGTTAGAGATTTCAGAGGTGTTTCAAACAATTCATTTGATGGAAGAGGAAATTATACTTTAGGTATTAAAGAACAATTAATTTTCCCTGAAATCAACTTTGATAAAGTAAATAAATTAAGAGGAATGGATATCGTATTCGTAACTACAGCTAAGACTGATGAAGAAGGTCATGAATTATTAGCTCAATTAGGAATGCCATTCAAAAAATAAGAAGGAGGACTCACAAAAATATGGCAAAAACATCAATGAAAGTGAAACAACAACGTCCTCAGAAATACAAAGTGCGTGAATACACACGTTGTGAACGTTGTGGAAGACCACATTCAGTAATTAGAAAATTCAAACTTTGTAGAATTTGCTTCCGCGAATTAGCTTACAAAGGTGAAATTCCAGGTGTTAAAAAAGCAAGCTGGTAATAATTTTATCCAGATGGAAGGAGGATTTAGCAAATGGTTATGACAGATCCAATTGCAGATATGTTAACAAGAATCCGTAATGCAAACAGACAACATCACGAAACAGTAATGGTGCCTGCTTCAAAATTAAAAGTAGATATTGCTGAAATTTTGAAAAATGAAGGATTCATTAAAGGATATAAAGTTGAGGGCGAAGGTCCAATTAAAAATATCGTTATCACTTTAAAATATAGAGGTAATGATCGAGTAATCACTGATTTAAAGAGAATCTCTAAACCAGGATTACGTGTGTATGCTAAAGTAAATGAAATTCCTAAAGTATTAAATGGATTAGGAATTGTAATCTTATCAACTTCTCAAGGTGTAATAACTGACAAAGAAGCTCGTGCTAAACAAGTCGGTGGAGAAGTTCTTGCATATATTTGGTAATAAAAAATATAATTCAGGAGGTGCAAACTGATGTCTCGTGTCGGTAATAAAATTATTAATGTACCTGAAGGAGTTACAGTAGAAGTCGCTGAGGATAATACAGTAACTGTTACAGGTCCAAAAGGGACTTTAGTAAGACAATTTTCACCAGTAATTTCAATTAATCAAGAAGATAATGTAATTACTGTTGCTAGAAGTAGTGAACAAAAAACTCATAAACAATTACATGGTACAACAAGAGCATTACTTGCAAACATGATCGAAGGAGTACACGTTGGATTCAAGAAAGAATTAGAAATCGTCGGAATCGGATATCGTGGACAAATGAAAGGGAATACCTTAGTTTTAAATATCGGTTATTCTCATCCAGTAGAAGTTGAAGGTGAAGAAGGAGTTAAAATTGAAACTCCATCAAATACTAAGATCGTTGTATCTGGTATTTCAAAAGAACGTGTTGGACAAGTTGCTGCTCAAATTAGAGAAGTAAGAAAACCTGAACCATACAAAGGTAAAGGAATTAAATATGTTGATGAAAGAATCATCAGAAAAGAAGGAAAAACTGCTGGTAAGAAGTAGTTTTGAAAGGAGCAAATTAAAATGTCAAAATTACAATCTCGTAATGATGTTCGTTTAAAAAGACATGCTAGAGTTCGTGCTAAAATCAGTGGGACTCCAGAATGCCCAAGATTAAATGTGTTCCGTTCAAATGCTCATATTCATGCGCAAGTTATTGATGATGTTAATGGTGTAACTTTAGCTAGTGCATCAAGTGTTAATATGAAATTAGAAAACGGGTCTAACATTGCTGCAGCAACTGCTGTTGGTAAAGCTGTTGGAGAAGCAGCACTTGCAAAGAATATTAAAAAAGTAGTATTTGATCGTGGTGGATATGTTTATCATGGTCGTGTAAAAGCCCTAGCTGAAGCTGCTAGAGAAGCTGGATTAGAATTCTAGAGGGAGGTCAATATGGAACAACGTAAACCAAGAAACAATGGACCAAGAAACAATGGACCTAAAAAAGGTCAAAGAAACAATGGACCTAGAAGAGAAGAAAAAGAATTTGAAGAACGTGTTGTTACTATTAACCGTGTAACTAAAGTAGTTAAAGGTGGACGTAAATTCCGCTTTGCAGCATTAGTTGTAATTGGTGATAGAAAAGGTAGAGTTGGTTTTGGTACAGGTAAAGCTAACGAAGTACCTGATGCAATCAGAAAAGCTTCTGAAAATGCAAAAAGAAATATTATCAACGTTCCTTCAGTTCATGGAACAATTCCTCATGATGTTACTGGTATTTATGGATCAGGTAAAGTATTTATTAAACCTGCTTCTCAAGGTACTGGAATCATTGCCGGAGGACCAGTTCGTGCCGTTGTAGAATTAGCAGGATATACTGATATTTTATCTAAATCATTAGGTTCTAGAACACCTATTAACATGGTTAGAGCTACAATGGAAGGATTAGCATCATTAAAAACAGTTAACCAAGTTGCTGAATTAAGAGACAAAAAAGTAGAAGAAATTTTTGGATAGGAGGGCGTAAAGATGGCAAAAACAGTTATGATTACGCTTGTAAAAAGTCCAATTGGTCGTTTACCAAAACAACGGGCTACTCTTAAAGCGTTAGGTTTAACAAAATTAAATAAAACTGTAGAAAAAGAAAACAACGAATTTATTCAAGGAATGATCAAAGTTGTTGAACACCTAGTAAAAGTAGAAGAAAAATAGGGAGGTGTAACTAATGAAACTACACGAATTACAATACACTGAAGGTGCACGTAAAGCTAGAAAACGTGTTGGACGTGGTACAAGTTCTGGTACTGGTAAGACTGCTGGTAGAGGACAAAAGGGTCAAGGTGCTAGATCAGGTGGTGGAAAGAAACCTGGATTTGAAGGGGGACAAACACCATTATTCATGCGTTTACCAAAACGTGGTTTTACAAATTTCAACAGAATAGAATACGCTATTGTTAATTTAGAACAATTAAATTCATTTGAAGCAGGGGCAACTGTTTGTCCTCAGACTTTAAAAGAAGCTGGAATTATTAAAAAAGAATTAGACGGTGTGAAGGTTCTTGGTAATGGTAAATTAGAAAAAGCTATTACAGTTAAGGCTCATAAATTTTCTAAATCTGCTGTTGCCGCAATCGAAGCTGCAGGTGGAAAAACTGAGGTGATTTAAGATGTTTACATTTTTGAAAAGCGTTTTCAAAAAAGGTGAACTTCGCCAAAAAATAATTTTCACTCTAGGAATTCTATTTGTTTACCGTTTAGGGGCTGCAATTACTATTCCGAGTGTCAACACTGGAGCATTAAGTTCTAGTGATGCCACTAATGGGATTTTTGGGATTATGAACTTACTTGGTGGGGGAACTTTAGAAAGATTCTCATTGTTCTCACTAGGAGTTTCACCTTATATCACTTCTTCTATCATTATTGAACTTTTATCAATGGATGTAATTCCTGTTTTAAGTCAATGGCGTAAAGAAGGTAACACAGGTAAAAAGAAAAAAGACCGTGTTACAAGATATGTAACTTTATTTTTAGCAGCATTACAAGGAGGCGTGTTAACATACGCTTTTGATAATGGATATAATATTTTATCAGATTCAAGTATTTGGACATACATCTATGTTGTTTTAGTTATGATGGCTGGAAGTATGTTAGCTGTATGGTTAGGGGATCAAATTACAAATAAGGGAATTGGTAATGGGGTTTCATTATTAATTTTCACAGGAATTGTTTCTAACTTACCAACTAGCTTTATAACTACTTTTAATAATTTAGTTGACACTAGTGGTAAAGCTGTTGATATGTGGTTAGGAATAGCTTGGTATGCATTATTTGTGATAGTTTATCTTTCAATTGTAATCTTTGTTGTTTTCAATGAAGGCGCTGTAAGAAAGATACCAATTATTTATGCAACTAGCTCTAATACAACAATGAGAACTAAAGATCAAACACATATGCCTATTAAGATTAATAGCTCAGGGGTTATTCCTGTTATCTTTGCTTCTTCAGTATTAGCAGCTCCAAGAACTATTGTTAGTTTTATGGAAACTAGCAGTGTTACTACTTGGATCAATACAATTTTTAATTATCAAGAACCAGTTGGATTTATTCTATATATCTTGATGATTATTGGATTTACATTTTTCTATTCTAATTTACAGATCGATGCCGATAAAATCAGTGATGATTTGAAGAAAAATGGTGGATCTATTCCTGGAGTTAGAACGGGAACAGATACTAAAAATTACATTAAAAAGGTCTTAAACAGAATTACAGTAGTAGGATCTTTATCACTATGCATTATTGCCGCTATTCCTATCATCACACCAGTTATTTGGTCACAAACTGCTAATGCGTCATTATCACTTGGTGGTACTGGATTAATCATCGTTACTGGTGTAGCATTGGAAACTGTAAAACAGATTAAAACACATATTACAAGAAAAGAATATCACGGTTATATTCGTAGATAGTATAAGAAAGAGGGCGCATATACATGAATATTATTCTAATGGGACCACCTGGAGCCGGTAAGGGTACTCAGGCAGCAAACTTAGTTAAAGAGTATGGACTTACTCATATCTCTACAGGGGACATTTTTAGAAAAGCACTAAAAGAACAAACAAAATATGGTGTAATTGCTAAATATTTTATGCAGTTTGGTCATTTAGTTCCTGATGATTATACTATCCAAATGGTAAGAGAATATTTACAAGAAAATGAATTCCCAAAAGGATTTATTCTTGATGGATTTCCTCGTACTATAATTCAGGCTCGTGAACTAGAAAGTATTGCTAAGGAATTTGGTTTTGAGATCGATGCTGTAATTAATTTAGACATTGAATTAGATCGCTTAGTACCACGACTTTCTGGTAGAAGAACTTGTAAAGAATGTGGAGCAAGTTATCACATTGAGTATAATCCACCTAAAGTTGAAGGAATTTGTGATATTTGTGGTGGAGAATTGTATCAAAGACCTGATGAAAGCGAAGAAGCTGTAAAAGTTAGACTTGATACTTATGAAAAACAAACTAGACCTTTAATTGATTATTATACAATGAAAGGACAAATCACTAATATTAATGGTGATCAATCTATGGAAGACGTCTTTAAGGATATCAAAGCTAGCCTGGAGGTTAAATAATGATTGTTACCAAAGACCGTAGAGAAATTGAATTGATGAGAGAAGCTGGAAGAATTGTTGCATTAGTGCATGAAAAACTTAAAGAAGTGATTGTACCTGGAATTACAACTAAACAAATTGATGAGATTTGTGAGAAAGTAATTCGTGACAATAATGCAACTCCTTCATTCCTTCATTTATATGGATTTCCAAATAGTGTTTGTACTTCAATAAATGAAGTTGTTGTTCATGGAATTCCAAGTGATCGAAAATTGGAAGAAGGAGATATTATTTCAGTTGATGTTGGGGCTTGCTATAAAGGATATCACGGTGATAGTGCCTGGACTTATGCAGTCGGAAAAATAAGTGATGAGGCTAAACGTTTAATGGAAGTTTGTGAAGCTTCGTTATATGCAGGTTTACAACAAGTTAAACCAGGGAATCGCTTATCAGATATTTCTCACGCTGTACAGGTATATCTTGAAGATCATGGTTGTACTACACCACTTGATTATACTGGACATGGAATAGGTAGTGAAGTACATGAGGATCCAGCTGTTCCAAATTATGGTAAAGCGGGTCGTGGACCAAGACTTAAAGCAGGAATGACACTTGCAATTGAACCGATGGCTCATTTAGGAGGCTGTGAGACTGAGGTATTGGAAGATGGCTGGACAGTTGTAACAAAAGACCGCTCTTTAGCGGCTCATTATGAACATACAATCGTCATTACAGATGATGGTTATGAAATTTTAACTAAACTTTAATTAAAAGGGAGTTGAGACCTATGGCAAAGAAGGATGACGTTCTTGAAGTAGAAGCAACGGTACTTGAGACATTACCAAATGCAATGTTTAAAGTAGCGTTAGAAAATGGAGTAGAAATCCTTGCTCACGTTTCTGGTAAAATCCGTATGCATTACATTCGCATTTTACCGGGGGACAGGGTTACGGTAGAAATTTCTCCATATGATTTAACACGTGGGCGAATAACATTTAGACATAAATAAAACTTAAATCTTCCAGGAGGAGGTAGACAAGATGAAAGTAAGACCATCTGTAAAACCAATCTGTGATAAATGCAGAGTAATTAAAAGAAAAGGGCGCGTAATGGTTATTTGCGAAAACCCTAAACATAAACAAAGACAAGGTTAATTAGTAGTTAATTAGGAGGAAATAAAATGGCTCGTATTGCTGGAGTTGATATCCCACGTGACAAACGTGTGGTTATCTCATTAACTTATATCTATGGTATTGGTAAACCAACAGCACAAGAAATCTTGAAAAAAGTTGGAATTAATGAAGATACCAGAGTAAAAGATTTAACTGAATATGAAATTGGTAAAATTAGAAAAGAAGTAGAATCAATCAAAGTTGAAGGTGATCTTCGTCGTGAAGTAGCTTTAAACATTAAACGTTTAATGGAAATTGGAAGCTACAGAGGAATTCGTCACCGTAAAGGACTTCCTGTTCGTGGTCAAAAAACAAAAACAAATGCTCGTACTCGTAAAGGTAAAGCAAAACCAATCGCAGGAAAGAAAAAGTAAGATAGGAGGATGAACTAGAATGGCAAAGGTAAGACAAGTACGCGGAAAAAAACGTGTAAAGAAAAATATTGCAAAAGGTGTAGCACATGTTCATTCAACTTTCAATAATACTATTGTGACAATTACTGATGAACATGGAAATGTATTAACATGGTCTAGTGCAGGGGCATTAGGATTCAAAGGTTCTAGAAAATCTACGCCATTTGCTGCACAAATGGCTTCTGAAGCTGCTGCAAAAGCATCAATGGATCATGGAGTAAAATCTGTAGAAGTATGTGTAAAAGGTCCAGGACCAGGTCGTGAAGCTGCAGTTAGAGCTTTACAAGCTGCTGGATTAGAAGTAACATCAATTAATGATGTAACACCAATTCCACATAACGGGTGCCGTCCACCAAAACGTCCTCGTGGATAATTATTGTATGATCAAAAAAATGATAATTCCTAGTGAGGAGGGAAACAATGCAAAAGTTTGAAAAAGCAAATTTTAATATAGCTAATTATGATGAAACAGATAATTATGGTAAATTTGTTATTGAACCTCTAGAAAGAGGGTTTGGTACAACTTTGGGGAATTCACTTCGTCGAGTTCTTCTATCTTCTTTACCTGGATCTGCTGTTTATGCAATTAAAGTTCAAGGAGCAATTCATGAATTTTCTGCAGTAGATGGTGTTGTAGAAGATGTTACATCAATTATCTTAAATCTTAAAAAGTTAGTTTTTGATGTAGATAGTGATGAATCGGCTACAATGATTATTGATGTTGAGGGACCTGCTACAGTAACAGGTGCTGATATTCAATGCCCTTCTGAAGTAACAATGATCTCTAACGATATGGTAATTGCTCATGTTGCTCAAGGTGCTCACTTATACATGGAATTATATGCAAAAAAAGATCGTGGTTATGTAAGTGCTGATCAAAACAAGAAAGATATTAATACAATTGGTATTATTCCAACTGATTCAATCTTTTCGCCAGTTGAAAAAGTATCTTATGCAGTTGAACCAACTCGTGTTGGGGAAAGTGCAAAATACGATCAATTAACATTAGAAATTGAAACAAATGGAGCATTAAAACCTTATGAAGCTATTTCTCTAGCTGCTAAGATTTTGGTGGAACACTTAAATATGTTTGTTGAGTTGACTGATATGGCTGTAAATATGGAAGTTATGTCTGAGGCTCAAAGTGATACTACTAATAAAGTATTGGATATGACAATTGAAGAATTAGATTTATCAGTACGTTCATACAATTGTTTAAAAAGAGCAGGAATCCAAACTGTTCAAGATCTTGCCGCTAAATCTGAAGATGATATGATCAAAGTAAGAAATTTAGGTAAGAAATCTTTAAAAGAAGTAAAAGAAAAATTAGTTGAATTAGGGTTAGGGTTTAAACCTATCGATTAATTCGCAAATACGAAGGAAGGAGCGCTAATCTCATGGCTAAAAATAGAAAATTAGGACGTACTTCTGATATTAGAAAGTCAATGTTACGTTCTCTTGCGACAGAAGTAATAATGTATGGTAAATTAGAAACTACAGAAACAAGAGCAAAAGAAGTTCGTTCTGTTGTAGATGAATTGATTACTTTAGGTAAACGTGGTGACTTACATGCTAGACGTCAAGCTGCTGCAGTATTACACAATGTAATTGATGAATCAACTGGTAAAACAGCTGTGCAAAAATTATTTGATGAAGTAGCACCAAAATATAAGAATGTAAATGGAGGATACACTCGTATCTTAAAAACTTACAATCGTAAAGGTGACAATGCCCCAATGGCAATCATTTCATTAGTATAATTAAAAAGACCTTTTGGTCTTTTTTCTTTTACTTGACTAAAGTGTTTAATAAATATAGAATGATTAACAGTAGTATAGTAAGGCGGTGAATAAATGGAAAAGATAATTGAGGTAAAAGATTTATCATTTGAGTATGAACCAGGATTAAAAACAATTAATAATATTTCTTTCGAAATTAATAAGGGAGATTATGTAGCTATTTTAGGACATAATGGTAGTGGAAAAAGTACGATTGCAAAATTGTTAATTGGATTATTAGAGAAAAAAAGCGGCTCAATCATCGTTAATGGGTATGAGCTTAACTTAGAAAATTTATATAAAGTTCGTGATAATATTGGAATTGTTTTTCAAAATCCAGACAATCAATTTATAGGTGCTACAGTTCGTGATGATATTGCCTTTGGTTTAGAAAATACATGTGTACCTCAAGAACATATGGATGAAATCATTAATACTTATGCTGCTAAGGTTGGAATGAGTGATTTTCTTGATCATGAACCAACAAAATTATCAGGGGGTCAAAAACAGCGGGTGGCTATTGCAGGAATCTTAGCAATGCATCCAGCAATAATTATTTTAGATGAAGCTACAAGTATGCTTGATCCGATGGGCCGACGTGAAATTAATAGTTTGGTTAAAGAATTAAATAAGACGAAAGATATTACAATAATTTCAATTACTCATGATATCGAGGAAGCAAAAAATGCAGATAAAGTAATAATGCTAAATAATGGTAAAGTAGTTATTAGCGGTAGACCAGAAGATATTTTTAGCGATGAAATGAAACTAGTAAAATACGAATTAGATATACCATTTGCCTTAAAAGTTGCCCAAGGGTTAGAAAAATTAAATATAAAGACTAGCAAATCTTTAGATATGGAGGTATTGATAGAAGAATTATGCCAATTACATTTAAAGAAGTAGAGCATGTATATGGACAAAATACACCTTTTGCTTATCATGCTTTACGCGGAGTAAATTTAAATATTAAAGATAAGAGCTTTACAGCAATTATTGGTCAAACTGGAAGTGGTAAGAGTACTTTGATTCAACATATAAATGCATTATTACTGCCAACTAGTGGAAGTATTAATATTGATGAATATTTGATTACAGTAACAGATAAACCTAATAAACTCAAGCCATTAAGACAAAAAGCAGGATTAGTTTTTCAATTTCCTGAATATCAGCTATTTGAAGAAACAATTGAAAAGGATATTATATTTGGACCAATGAATTTTGGTGTAAATGAAGATGAAGCAAAATTAATTGCATGTAAAGTACTTAAAACAGTAGGATTAGATGAAAGTTATTTAGATAAATCACCCTTCGATTTATCAGGAGGTCAAAAACGCCGTGTAGCTATTGCTGGTATTCTTGCGATGGATCCTGATATTTTAATTTTGGATGAGCCAACAGCGGGATTAGATCCACAAGGTACAAATGAAATGATGAGTTTATTTAAAAAGATAAATGATAGTGGAAAAACAATTATTTTAGTGACGCATGATATGAATCATGTTTTACAGTATTGTGATGAAGTTGTTGTAATGAATCATGGTAAAGTAGAAAAGCATGATACAGTAACTAATATTTTTAAAGATAGTGGCTATTTAAATAACTTAGGTATTAATTTGCCAATTATTACAGAATTTATTTTAAAACTAAATAACAGAGGGTTTAATATAGATTCATCAATTAATAATATAGAAGATTTAATTAGTGCAATTGGTGGTGAGTTAAATGGATAGTATGACGTTTGGTAAATATATTCCAGTTAATTCAATTATTCATCGTTTAGATCCGCGCTTAAAAATTGGAGCATTACTAATTTTCTTAGTAGCAGTATTTTTTGATGCTGGCTTTATTGGTTATGGTATAATGGCATTATTTGTTTTAGTTACTGCTTTTCTATCAAATATCTCAATAAAACATATTTTAAAGGCAATCAAGCCAATGCTATTTATGATGCTGTTTTTAATGATTTTTAATATTTTTCTAATTAATACAGGAGACGTAATATTTACAATCGGATCTTTAAAAATTTATTCTGGGGCATTGCTACAATCAGCTTATATTTTTATTCGATTAGTTTTAATAATTACTATGACGACAATTTTAACATCATCAACAAAACCATTAGATCTTACATTAGCGATCGAAAATCTTTTAAATCCTTTAAAGAGATTTGGTTTCCCTGCTCATGAATTAGCCATGATGATTTCTATTGCATTACGTTTTATCCCAGATTTATTAGATGAAGCAAAAAGAATTATGAAAGCACAAGCAAGCCGTGGAGTTGATTTTAATGAAGGAAAGTTAGCAGAAAAGATTAAATCAATTGTTTCTTTAATAATTCCGTTATTTATTTCTGCTTTTCAGCGTGCTGAAGATCTTGCAAATGCAATGGAAAGTCGTAACTATAACCCAGAAGCTAAAAGAACCCGTTATAAATCTTTATCTTGGAAAGGACACGATACTATAGCACTTATTTTTACTGTATTAGTATCGATGAGTGTAATTGCTCTAAGTGTTATTCTGTAATGGTTAGAGTAAAATGTGTGGTTAGTTATGATGGCAGTAAATTTCATGGCTTTCAAGTTCAAAATAAATTACTAACTGTTCAAGGAGAAATTCAAAAAGCATTAAAAAATATTTGTAAAGAGGAAGTTATTATTCATGGTTCAGGACGTACTGATGCTAAAGTACATGGAGTTAAGCAGGTATTTCATTTTGATACGACAAGACAAATTGCTGAGGAACAGTGGAAAAGAGCAATAAATCATTTTTTGCCAAATGATATTTATATCATAGATTCAAAATTTGTTAGTGATGATTTTCACAGTCGTTATAGTGCTAAGAAAAAAGAATATCATTATTTATTAAGTACGAACGAATATAATCCTTTTGAAACAAATTACATATTTCAATATGGAAGACCTTTAGATATAACATTAATGAAAGAAGCAGCTAAGATTTTTATTGGAGAACATGATTTTGCTTCCTTTTGCAGTTATGATCAATATGGTAATACAATAAGAGAATTATATGAATTATCGATTATTGAAGATCAAGGAATTATTAAATTTATTTTAATTGGTAATGGTTTTAGACGTTACATGGTTAGACATATAGTAGGCGGATTGATTCAGGTTGGAGCTAAAAGAATTACAAAAGATAGGCTACAAGAATTATTAGATAGTAAAGGACAAAAAAAGTGTTTATTTAAAGCTAAACCACAAGGATTATATTTATATGAGGTATTTTATGATAAAAACTAATTATCATACTCATACTTTCCGTTGTGGTCATGCCAATGGTGATGAAGAAGCAATGATAAAAAGTGCCATTGATAATAAGATAGAGATTCTAGGTTTTAGTGAGCATATACCATTACCTAACTATCGTTATCATATATTAAAAGGACTTCCTCATACATTAAAAGATATTAATGCTTTTAGTGTGGCTATAAAAACAATTATCACTAATGGACCATCAATGCGGATGCCATATAGTAATAAAAAATTTCATCTTGAAGAGATAAAGAGGCTAAAGAGAAAATACAAAGATCAAATTACTATCTATCAAGGATTTGAAGCTGAATATTTTGAAGAGTATTTAGACTATTATCAAGATTTATTGAGTTCAAAAGAAATAGATTATTTGATTTTGGGGAATCATTTTAATAGATACGCTGTTCATACTTGTTATTATGGAAAATCAAACATAACTAATGAAGAAATCATTAGTTATAAAAATGATTTATTAAAAGCAATGGATACAAATTTATTTTCATATATTGCACATCCCGATTTATTTATGATCGGTAAAGGAAGATTTGATGATTTTTGTAAAAATATTACCCAGGAAATTTGTCAAAAAGCATTGGAAAAAGATATTCCTTTAGAGATAAATGCTGGAGGAATACGTAAAGGGTTATGCAAAATAGATGATGAAATGCTTTATTCATATCCCAATGATCATTTTTTTGAAATAGTCGGGGAGATGGGATGTAAAGTAATTTTAGGTATAGATGCTCATGATCCAAATGATTATAATGATGAGATATTTGAGACATTAAATAGATTTGTTAATAGACATCATCTAAATATTATTGATAGTTTTAAATTTAGAAAGGGAAAATAGGTTACAGATAACAGGAATTATTATACATAATAGTTTCAATAAAATATTAGTTACTTATTTTCTTTATTATTTTTTTATAAATGGTAAAATATGGATAGAAAGGGAGGTGGAGTTATGATACGTGATTGTATTCATAAATATTTAGAGGAGCATAAAAGTAATTATCAAGGAAAATACCGTTGTCATAGCTGTGTACAGACAAAAAAATTTGAACGTAAATTTCACTATTATATTAGAGATATTCAATTTAGAGAAATCAGTGTTTTTCTAACTTTAGATTATTATGGTCCAGAGATTAAATCTACTTTTTCAGTTGACCTCCACGAGCAAGAAGAAGAATATATAATAAAAGATGCTCTAAAACAGATTTTATATTTTGATAAATATCATACGATCCTACATTGTCATGTTTTTCAATATTTTATAGATAGTAAAAACACCGGTATCATGTTAGAACCTTTAGACTATCGAAATATTTTGGATTATTTAGAATATCATAGTGGTATCAATCAAGAAACTATTGACTCATTCTATGAATTTTTTATGCCATATTTATGTAGGTTAATAGAAAATGGAAACTGTAAAAAATTTATGGACTCTGTTAATTTACTACTTGATAAAATCTTATATGAATATGAATGGGATGGAACTACTGCTAAATACTTAGATACCCAATATCAGTATCATTTATATTATTTTAGAAAAATTATTAGGATGGTATTTGAAAAACTTGATGTTTTTTATGATCAGGTCAAAGAAAGCTTATTAGAAGCAATTTGGCGATTATGTAATTCCCAAAGATTTGCTTTTGCAATTATGACAGATTTTGGAAATTTAGTTTTGTCACATTATCGAGTTACTAAAGCTATTTTCAAATATATTGATGAGTGTTTTCAAAATGAAGGAGATCCTAATATTGTTGTAAGGTATTTAAAAGCAATTTTTGAAAGTAATCATGAGGCCTATCGTGAAGCAGCAATGGATGTAATTAGATTTGTTATGCGAGATATGCTTACATTCGCAAATCATGACTTACAGTTAGCGATTGGAAATTCCATGGTACAAAACGAGGGATATGATTTATTAATAAACTTATTTTCAAAAGATTATAATACATTTGTTTTTGTATGTTTTCCAATATCCACTTTTCCAGACGAATATCATGAAAAAATACGTGGAGAATTGGAAAAAGCAATTAGATTCTATGCAGGTAGAATGGAACATGATGAATATCGTTTAAGTTCCTTTGAGCAAGTATGTAATATAAACCGGTTATTAATGGAAAATTATAAGGAGTATGGTAAAAATGAATAAGAATGGAAAAAAAGTATTTACTTCATTAGCTGTTTTAGCAGGATTAGCATCAGGTGCTGGCGCTTTGAATGCCTTTGTCAATCGAACTGTTAAAACTATGTTATATCGTCATCATAAAGAAGATGATAAGCCAAGTATTTTAGAAACTAAATATAATGCAAAAAATATTCATATCAAAAATAATCAAGGAATAAAACTAAGAGGATTACTAATAGATGAAAAGGAAGCTGCTAAAACTTTAGTGATTTTACATCCATTTGGCTTAGAAGCAAAAGATATGGCATTATATGTTCCGTTTTTTAAAGAACGTTATCCAAGCTGGAATATTTTGTTAATTGATGCATGTGGACATGGTCAAAGTGATGGATATATTCGAGGATTAGGAATAAAAGATGTTAATGATTTAATTTGCTGGAACAGATATTTAGTTAAAGAATATGGAAATAAACATCAAATCATTTTATATGGTAAAGAGGCTGGAGCTAATACAATATTAAAAGCTGCAAGTAAGCACTTGTTAAAAAATGTTAAAGCTATTATTAGTGATGGTGCTTATACTAGCGTATATGATATATTGGGATATCGAATGGTTAAAGATTATAAAGTACCTAAATTTCCAACAATGCGGATGATTAAAAGAAAAATTAAACAAGAAATCAAAATTAATATTAAAGAGTCATATCCATTAATGTTGAAGCATAACGATATTCCAACTATATTTATCCATATGAAAGATGATGATTTTGTACCTTTAGATATGGTGTATCCTCTATATAATACGAATCGTGGAAGTAAAGTATTATTTGTTTTAAAAGATGAACACTATTTATATGAACTTGAAGAAACAGACGAGTTTAAAAATACATTAAAATATTTTATCTCAAAATATGTTGAAATGTAAAAATGTCATTGAAACTCATAAAAATATATTAATTAGAAAAGTATAGGAAGATTAATAATAGAGTATTATATAATACTTATAGTATTCAGACTTTGAGCAGAAATCAAAGTCTGTTTTTTAAATAAAATATCATTGTGCTACATTATAGTTACAATAAGATCTTAGCGCAACAAAAGTTTCTTGAGTTAAAATGTTTGTAATAAACACAATTTTAATAGTTAAATAATATAATTTAATACTAATTGTTATAAAATTATCATAAATATATCAATTTTTTGATATATTTAAGCGTGAAATATTGACATTAATATTTTGTAATGCAATAATATAAATATATAAGGGTTGTTACTATTCAATTAGGCAAGACTAAGAGTGTTTTTGTGCATTCTAATGTCTTGCCTTTTTTATCGAATAGAAAGTTTTTAAACAAAACTTATAACAGTATAGAAGAAAAGTAAAAGGTAATATTCAATCGTAGTAAAAAATTATATTTTAAAAAATGAATAGAACTTTTCTTCAATAAAGATTAAAATACTAGATTATTATAAAAATATTTACTGGTAGAATTTACACAAACTTTGAGACATAATTCAAAATAACAATTTGAGTTATTAAAGTTAAAAACTTCATATTAAATATTATAATAACAGATTATTTTTATTAACTACGATTGAAAAAATTAATTCGTTCAATAAAAACGGATAGAAATGGAGGAAGGTATGAAAAATTTTAAAAGTATTAGCATGCTTGATGATAATGATATCATCAGTTGCCACAAGCATTGATTTAGTATCGGCCCAAGAGTACAAATCAGGAATATTTGTAGATGCAAAAAATGGCGATGACAACAATCCAGGAACGTTTGACAATCCAATTCAAACACTTATAAAAGCTCAAGAATTAGCAAGAGAAAAGTCGAATGAAATGGATGAAGATTTAAAGGTTTATTTAAGAGGTGGTACATATTTACTTGATGAAACAATTACTTTTACTAGTGCAGATAGTGGGAAAAATGGTCATAATATAATATGGAGCGCTTTTAATAATGAAGAAGTTATTATATCAGGCGGAACATCAATTGTTAATTGGACTAAAGTAGATGATGAAAAGAATATCTGGCAAGCTTCTGCAAATGGTTTAGAAAGTAGAGACTTATATGTAAATGGAAAACGTGCTACTCGTGCTCGTAGTGAACTTAAAGCCTATGAATTTACAAAAAAATATATCTATGTAGATGCTGAAGGCTTACCTGCTAGTTTCTCGCGCCCTGATGATTTGGAAGTAGTATTTGCACGTAAATGGAAATGGTGTATCGAACGTGTAAGTTCAATCGGAGCAAATGATGATTATGAAAATTGTCAAAGAATAAAGATTACCGATGAATCATACAATAGTTTAAAAACTAATCTTACAGGAGCAGCGATCGATGCTGAAGGAATGCGAGATGGTGTGAGATATTTACAAAATGCCTATGAACTTTTAGATGAACCCGGAGAATGGTATTTAAATACAGAAGAAGATCAAATTTACTATATACCTCAAGAGGGACAAGATATGAATAATATTGATACAGTACTTGGGCGGTTAGAAAATCTAGTTGTATTTGATGGACAGCTAGGAAATCCTGTTAAAAATATTACTTTTACTGGTTTGACATTCCAATATACAACCTGGTTGAAACCAAATTGGCCTGATGGTTTACAAACATTCCAGGCAAGTGCAATTATCAATCCAGAAGATGTTTGGGATAGAGAATGGATTCCTTCAACTGGTAGTGCAATCTATGGTAAATATGTCGATAATATCAATATTGTTGAAAATAATTTCAAAGAGCTTGGAAATGCTGGTGTTCACTTAGGCAGAGCAACAAAAAATTCATCAATTACAAATAATAAATTTGAAAATTTAGCAAGTGGTGGTTTGTTGTTAGGAGATGTTACCTACCAGGATCATATACCAGTGCTAGAAGATTTAACAGAAAACAACAAAATTACGGATAACTATATTACGAATGTCGGTGAAACGTATCGGGCATGTGCAGGTATCCTTGTCGGTTTTACAAAAGGAACAACAGTTGAGTATAACACAGTTAAAAATCTTCCATATACAGGAATTAGTGTTGGCTGGGGCTGGGGTTATAATGATTTTGATGAAGGTAAAGAATTTATGCTTGGAAATAATAGCATTTCTTATAATTATGTTGAAAATGTATTGACGGAACCTTCTTTAATAGATGGTGGTGGAATTTATACACTAGGTAGACAAGATGATTCGATCATTACAGGTAATTATATTGATGGTGTATGTAATGAGTATGGAGGAATTTATCTTGATGAAGGATCATGTGGTTTTACTATCACAAATAACGTTCTTACCAATTGTGTCCGTAACTGGCTTTATAAAGGTGATTATAATTATATTTATGATAATTATGCAACTAAAGCACAAGAACCAGATAGAGATGAACGTTTACCAATTGGTTTAGAATCACAATATAGATTTGAAAACAATGATATGTGGGATGAGACTGCAGTAGCCACTATTAAAGCAGCCGCAGGAGTAAGAATTAAATCAGAACCAGAAAAACCTATTGAGCCTGATGATCCAATCGTAGATGTTCCAGAAACGAATGATCCAAATTTAGAAAACGGTACTAATGGAAATGTTCAAGAACAACCGATTAATAAAGATGAAAAAAATATTGTAAAAACATCTGATGATACATTGATAGAAGTCTATGGAATAATGACTGTTATTACGGTTTTAGGGTTACTTGTATTAAAAAAAGGAAAACATATGAGTAGATAACATGGGGTTTACCCCATGTTTATCTATATATGATAAAAATAAGTTTTTTATATTTTAGTTTTCCTTTAATTTTAAAATAGTTTAGATTTAGAGATAAAGAAAATAATTAAATATTTTTAATATTTATTAAAAAGGAAATAAAAAGTTCATTTTTAATTTTTAATTTGTGTATAATATATCTTATAAAGAGAGGAGGGAGTGTTATGAGTTGTAAGGAAAATGCAGAACTTGATATCCTATATAATTTATTAACTTATATAAATGCATCCTATAGTCAAGATATGTATTATACAATTTGTTATCAAGTATTAAATAATATTGAAAAAATACCTAGTATTAGTATAAATGAATTGGCAGATTTATGTTATACTTCACCAGCAACTATTTCTCGCTTTTGCAAAGCACTAAAATGTGACAATTTTGCAGATTTTAAAAAAGAAGTTCAAATTGGATTACAGCAGGCTAGTCATGAGATAAAATTAGAGCCAGAAGATTTGGTAGCAATTCATAAAGATCCTTCAAGATGTGTAGATATGGTCTATGATCTATCTATTACATCTTTATTGGAAAGTAAAAAATATGTTAATATACATGAGATTGATCGATTATGTGATATTATATATGATGCTAAAAAGCTACACTTCTTTGGGTTTCAGTTTAATAAAATTTTAGCTTCAGATATACAATTTAAATTAGTGAAATTAGGTAAATTTTCATATGCATTTGCTGATCGCGGGGATGATAGACAACGAATCGAATTATTAGATGAAAATAGTGTTGCAATTGTACTTTCAGTGAGAGCTCGTCCAATACCGATAGGTGAGCTAGTTAAGTCAATAAAAAAACGAGGTGCTAAAGTAATTTTAGTAACATTGAATGAAAATAGTGAAGTAATTGATTTAGCTGATCATACATTTATTATACATGGAAAAGAGAGTGATTTTACAGAATCATCGCTATCAGGAACAACAGTAATGAAAACTTATTTTGATGTTTTATATGTGCGTTATGGATTATTGTATCCAAGAAGATAAGGAGGTTGCTATGTATAGTTTTACAAATGATTATAGTGAAGGGGCACATCCTAAAATAATGGAAGCCTTGTTGAAAACAAATTATGAACAATGTGATGGATATGGGTTAGATAAATATTGTTTAGAAGCTACTAGTATTTTGAAGAAACTTGTAGAAAATGATAATATTGATGTACATTATCTCGTTGGAGGAACTCAGACTAATGCAACTTTTATATCATCTGTATTAAAACCATATCAAGCTGTAATAGCTGCTGATTGCGGACATATCAATGTACATGAAACAGGAGCTATTGAAGCAACAGGACATAAAATATTAACAAGAGTACATAAAAATGGGAAATTACTACCAGAAATGATTAAGGAAATCATTGATGAGCATATTGATGAACATATGGTACAACCTAAAATGGTATATATTTCACAAACTACAGAGTACGGAAGTGTGTATACGCTAGATGAGATAAAAGAAATCTCACAGTTATGTAAAGATAAAAATTTATACTTATTTGTTGATGGGGCAAGGCTGGGCAGTGCATTAGCGCTTGAAAGAACTCCAACATTAAAAGATTTAGTTAAATATAGTGACGCCTTTTATATTGGTGGTACTAAAATGGGAGCTTTATGTGGAGAGTGTCTAGTTATTATAAATGATAAACTTAAAACTGATTTTAGATATTCAATGAAACAACAGGGAGCGATGTTAGCTAAAGGACGATTGTTAGGAATACAGTTTAAAGAACTATTTAGTAATGATCTTTATTTAGAAATAGGAAAGCATGAAAATGCAATGGCGGATATTTTAAGAGATGGTCTTAAAGATTTTGAAATGTACGTTGATTCTTTAAGCAATCAAATTTTTCCTATTTTACCAAAAGCATTGATCGAATATTTGAAACAGGATTATTCTTTCATTATAATGAAGCAGATAGATATGGATCATTATTGTATTCGATTAGTAACTTCATGGGCAACACAGAAAAAAACAGTAGAGAGTTTTGTGAAAAAAGTTAAAGAATTTATTAATAAATAGAGGTATATTATAGCTTGTAATCAATAATAATAAGTAATATAATGGGTGTAGGATAATTTCCTATAAAAGAAAGATTGGAGAAATAAAATGAATAAAACTGAATTGGTGGAAGCAATTGCTTCAAACACAGAAATGACAAAAACTGATGTTGATAAGGTAGTAACTGCTTTTGTAGATGTAGTAACAGAAGCGTTAGTAAAAGGTGAAAAAGTATCTTTAAAAGGATTTGGAAATTTTGAAGTACGTGAAAGAGGAGAAAGAACAGGACGTAATCCAAGAACAGGTGAAACTATGACTATTGCAGCCAGCAAAGCACCAGCTTTTAAATCTAGTACGGCTTTAAAAAATGCAGTAAATAAATAAAATTATAGAAATGGTCTAAAGACCATTTTTTTTGTCTAATA
>BAHP02000132.1 GCA_000508865.1 Clostridiales bacterium VE202-01 | reverse complement strand
GCTTCATAATGCTTTAAAACTATCACCAAGCCTTCAGTATGCAATGCTTACAGGAATTCAGAGAGTAGCCAAAGAAAATATCTTCAGTGATCTAAACAATCTTATAGTGTGTACAGTAATGGATGAACGATATGACCAATATTTTGGTTTTACTGAAAGAGAAACAGAAGAACTATTAAAATATTATGATTTACTATTAAATGATGAAGTAAAAGAAATGTATGATGGTTATCATATTGGTGGAGTAGAAATATACAATCCCTGGTCAATCATTAATTATGCTTCTAGAAAAAAGCTAGTTCCATATTGGGTAAATACCAGCAGTAATGTGATGATCAAAAAAGCAATGGTCGAAAGTGAAGAAAGCTTTAAAGAAGGTTATGAAATATTAATCAAACAGGGATATTTAGAAACCCAAATAATGATAGAGACCAGTTTTTATGAACAGTCACAAACAGCGAGTCTATGGGGGTTGTTTGTAAATGCCGGGTATTTAACAGTAGAGCAGAGGATGCGAAAAAATAGATATCGAATCAGAGTTCCGAATGAAGAAGTACAACAGGAATTTATGTCACTGACAGCCTATCATTTACAAGTATCAGAAAGTGTTTTAGATGATTTATTTTATGCCTTGGAAACGAGAGACAAAAAATTATTTGAAAATAGTTATCGAAATATTTTAAAAAGAATACCATCATATCATGATTTAAAAGATGAAAACAGTTATCATATGATGTTATTAGGGATGAGTGCCTGGTTGACAAGAGAGTATGAAATAATCAGTAATCGAGAAGCCGAATCAGGGAGATGTGATATTATTTTAAAAGCCAAAAAGGATTTACCATCATATGTAATTGAATTCAAGTATAGTAAAAATAAAGAAGAATTAGAAAGTTTATCAGATGTAACGATTGAACAGATTGTTGAAAAAGAATATGATAAAGGATTAGAAGGAAAGATAATCTATATAGGATTAGCTCATTGTGGTAAAGATGCTGATGTGAAATGGGTTGAAAAATAACTTTTATAGATTTTAGAGCTGTAAAATAAAATTGTAGATTGATAGAAATAGTTCTTAAAAGAAAAATATATACAACTAAATGAATAAAAGCATGATAAATTGATGGATAAAACGTCAAATATATCATGCTTTTTTAAAAAGGTAATCTAAAACCCCTAGTTATTTTAGATTACCTGAAAATAATATTTATTCGAATTTTGAAACTGGTGATGGACGACCTGTAAATAAAGAAAAAAGAGGCTTTATCTTAGAACTAAAAATAGTTAAAGATAAAGACCTGTATGATACAGCAGTTGAAGGATGTAATCAGATTATTGAAAAGCGATATTTGGAAGGGGAAAAGATTCGAGGATATCAGGATGTCGTAGGTTATGGAATAGCTTTTGATAAGAAAAGGTGTTTTATCAAAATGGTCAAAGAATAGTTAGATCATATTTTCTAATAGATTATTAATAAATGAGTCATAGTCATAGCTATGAATGATACTTTGCTGCAACTTAGTATTATTAACAATTTCAATAAAAATATCATAAAGGTGCTCAATGTCTTGTTGGTCACCTTGTTTTATTGCAAGTAAAAAGACGATTTGAACAGTATCCTGCTGATACCAGGTAAGTGGTTTGTCAATGATAGCTACTGCAACCTTAGTATCCTTAGCACATAGACGCATTGGGTGAGGTAAAGCGAAAACTTCATTCATGTTTGTTTTTGCTAGATTTTCTCTTTCCATGACACAATCATAATAGTCGCTGTCAACGATATTTTGCTTTTCCATTAACTGGCACATTTGTTTTAGTAAAGCTTCTTTAGAGTCTATTTTATCTAAATGAATAAATAAATTTTTATCAAAAAATTTATTTGACTTTTTTGATTTGTTTAAAGAAATAGAAGTAATAAATTTAGAAATAGCTTCGATATCCTGATTATTCAATGCAAAATCAACGGTTATAGTTGGAATGAAAGCACTTTTTAAAGGAATCGTCGAAATAACAAAATCAATATTCATTAATTCTCTTTTCGTATAATTAATAAATTCATTATACGAAGCTTTATGAACGATCGTAATTTTATCCTTAAAGAAAACATTTAATCTCGCCTCTAACATCCTTGTTGTTGCCTGACCCGAACCACAGACTAAAATCACACTTTTATTTTGAAGACTGCCAGAGAAACAGCGTTCAATAGCAGCTCCAATATGTAATGAAATATAACCAACTTCATCATCTGTTAAAATATACGGTGGGCTGTTAAATATTTTAGATGTGCAGGTTAGTGTGATATCAAAAGCTAAGGGAAAATTGGTTTTAATTGTGTTTAATAAGGGATTGCGCTTATTTAGGGCAAACGACTTAGTATTTAAAATTGATTTAAAGTGGAAGAAGAGGTCTTTTAATAAGATTTCATCATTACGTAAATCAAAATTATAATCTAAATAAATATTATCCAATAATTCTTTAACCAAAGTTTTGATGCGACTGTCATTAGCAGCTAAATCATCTAATTGACTATTAGCGACTAAGTGTGAGTATATATATTTCTTTTCACCTTCACTAATAGTAATATTAAAATTATTTTCGATTTCAGTAGAGATATCATTAATAAAACTAGCATAATTTTCATCAATTTTGATCGTATTATTAATATTGATATAGCAGTCATATTGGATTCGAGAAATCATTAAAGCAAAATGAATCACTAGATTTTTAAAATTAAAATCACTAGTTTTTATATTAGCACGTTTTAATTTATCAGAAACGATTTGTTTAAGCAGGTCAAGATCGATTCCCTCAAATAACGCATACTCATCTTTAGTAAATCCAGTAACATAATTTTGAAAATTATACGATAATACATTTTCAACTAAACACTTTCGTTTATCATCTTCATTACCAATTACTTTAACACCAATATTTGTTTTTGAAATATATTCAAGATCATATTTCAAAAAGATATTTTTTAAACTCTTGATATAGTTTTGTAAAGTATTTTTACTTACATAAATATGATCAGCTAGATCATCAAGCGTCATATATTCATCACTATATAATAAAAGATTCAACAAATATTTGATTCGATCTTGAGAAGTGTCAAGTTCAAGATTATTTGTCTGTTTTATGGTATTTAAAAACTCTTGATATTTTTTTGAATCATTAATTTCAAGATAATATCCAGCTTTTCTTTTTAATTTTATTTGCGCCCCATTTTTTTCAAGAACATCATTTATTGCCTGAATATCACTGCGGATAGTACGATCAGTTATGTTTAATAGTGAAGATAATTGTTTTACGGAGACGATATTATCTTGTTTAACATAATCAAATATTTCGTTTAGTCGTTTGTATGGAAACATTATTATCACGATTCCTTCCTTATTCTGTCTATATTGTATAGATAATTGTTTGTTTATGCAAATAATTAATTTCCAATATAAAATGGAAATTTTTGGGTTTATTAAACAAATCTTTCCGCTTATAACTGGAAATGGCTTTGGTTGAAATATCACGTTTTTCCAGGTAGACTGGAGTTGTAGCAAGGAGGTATCGGTGTGATGCTTAAAGAAAATTATATATATTTAGATGTTAATGCTAAAACTAAAGAACAAATGCTGAAGTTTATTGCTGATAAAGCAATTGAAAATGACATCTGTGATAGTAGTGAGGGACTACTTGAAGATTTAAAAAAAAGGGAAACAGAGTTTCCGACAGGTTTACAAGATGGTTTTGCAATTCCTCATGCTCGCAGCAGTCATGTAAAAACAGCAGCAATCTTATATTTACGCTGTAATGAAGCATTAGAATGGGGAACGATGGATGATAAGAAAGTAAATTATTTATTTTCGTTACTCGTTCCTGAAGAAAATGAAGGAAATCTTCATTTAATGATGATATCTAAATTAGCAACTTGTTTATTAGAAGATGATTTTAAAGAAACGTTAAAATCAGTGACTGATAAAAAAGAGCTAAAAGATTATATATTAAAAAATATGGAGGTAGATTAAATGAAAATCGTAGGTATTTCAGCATGTCCAGCAGGACTAGCACATACACCTATGGCTGCTAAAGCTTTAGAAAAAGCAGGCGCAAAATTAGGGTATAATTTAAAAATGGAACAACAGGGAAGTATGGGGCAGATCAACACGATTAGTGATGAGGAAGCTAAAGAATGTGATTTTGTAATCATTGCTTCTGATCAAAAAATTATCGGGATGGAACGTTTTGAGGGAAAACCTGTAATTCGTGTTAACATTACAACATGTATCAAAGCCCCTGAAGCAGTAATAAAAAAATGTGTTAAAGCAGTTGAAAGTAAAAAATAAAAGCAATTTAACTTGGCGGAGTCAAATTGCTTACACAAGACTATAATGAGTAGTGTGCACTCTCATTATAACACAAATAAAAAGAGAGGTAAAAAAGATGAAGAAGTTTTTTAAAGATGCTAAAGGTCATTTAATGACCGGAATTGGTTATATGCTGCCGTTGATCATTGGCGCATCATTAATCGTGGCAATTCCAAAGTTGATTGGGGTTGCATGGGAATCAATAGTTTAGATGTCTATGCTGATAAAGAGGGATTTTTACATATTTTATATTTATTAGAACAAGTAGGATGGACCGGAATTGGTTTAGTTAATACTGTTTTAGGTGGCTTTATAGCTTTTTCAATCGGTGATAAACCAGCAATCGGAGCTGGTTTGATTGGTGGGGCTTTAGCAACTAATACTAAAGCTGGATTTTTAGGAGCAGTCGTTGCAGCCTTTATTGCTGGATATGTGGTTAAATGGTGTAAAGAACATATTCATTTACCAGATTCAATGCAACAAATGATGCCTCTAGTTATTACTCCTTTTTTAGCGACTGGTGCGGTTGCAATCATTATGGGAGTTGTCTTAGCTGAGCCGCTAGCATTTATCAATGATGCTTTAGTATCTTGGTTAAAAGAGATGTGCAATAGTGGAACAAGCCAATTAGTTTTATCTTTGGTTTTAGGAGCCATGATTGCTTCAGATATGGGTGGACCAATCAATAAATCTGCATGGATGGCGGGAAATGTTTTAATGACAGAAGGAATTTATCAGCCAAATGTTTATATTAATTGTGCCATCTGTATTCCACCTTTAGCTTATGCAATTGCTACTGTAATTAAGAAAAAACGTTTTTCACCAAGTTTTCAAGAAGCTGGGAAAGGTAACTGGGTAATGGGCTTTATTGGGATTACTGAAGGAGCGATTCCTTTCACGCTTGTAAAAGCTAGTCGCTTAGTACCAATCAATATGATTGGTGGTGCCCTCGGTGCGGGAATTGCCTGCTTACTTGGTGCCACTGCCAATATTCCGCCAGTAGGTGGTATGTATGGCTTTGTTTCGATTACTAGTGGCTGGGCTTATCTTGTTGGAATTATTGTTGGGGCACTGTTTATTGCCATCGTTGCGCCAATAGTAGTTGATTTTAACGATAGTAGTGAAGAAGTGGATGAGTTATCTGAAGATGATATTGAAATAGAAATAGAAATTTAATAGGGAGATGAAAATCTTCCTATTGTTATAAAGGAGTTAGTATGAAAAGAAAAGTACATGTGATCCCACATTCACATTGGGATCGGGAATGGTATTTTACGACATCAAGATCAAAAGTATATTTGATGAAAGATTTAAAAGATGTTTTAGATACTTTAGAGACAAATGATGATTTTAAATATTTTATGCTTGATGCGCAAGGTTCATTATTAGATGATTATCTTAAATGGATGCCGCAAGATAAAAAAAGAATTGAAAAATTAGTTAAGGCTAAAAAATTAATTATTGGGCCATGGTATACGCAAACCGATCAGCTAGTAATTTCTGGTGAAAGTATCGTTAGAAATATGTATTATGGGATGAAACGCTGTGAAACTTTTGGTGGTTATATGAATGTTGGCTATGTGCCTGATTCATTTGGACAAGCTGGAAATATGCCCCAAATTTATCGTCAATTTGGAATCGAAGATACATTATTTTGGCGTGGTGTCAGTGATGATATGGTCAAACATACTGACTATAATTGGCGCGGTGATGATGGCAGTGTAGTCTTTGCAACGCAAATTCCATTTGGTTATTATATTGGGGGAAATATTCCTGAAGATGATAAAGATAGTGAAGAATTTTGGCAAAAAGAATGTTTTGAAAAAGCGGGTGGTAGAAGTGCCACGAAACATATTTACTTCCCTAATGGTTTTGATCAAGCGCCGGTGCGTAAAAATTTACCTGAACTAATTAAAGAAAGAAACCAAAAAGATCCTGATAATGAATATGTGATCAGCTGTGTTGAAGATTATATCAAGGATGTCAAAAATGAAGCTCCTGATCTAGAAGAAGTTAGTGGCGAGCTGGTAATCGCTAAACATATGCGAATTCATAAATCGATTTTTTCATCACGAAGTGATTTAAAAGTACTAAATACCCAAGTACAAAATTATGTAACAAATATTTTAGAGCCGCTATTAACATTATCGTATCATTTGGGCAACGATTATCCTCATGAGGCGGTTGGTGAAATTTGGAAATTATTATTTGAAAATGCAGCTCATGATTCAATTGGTTCTTGTATTTCAGATACGGCTAATGAAGATGTTTATATGCGCTATAAACAAGCTCGGGATATTGCTGTTAATTTAGTTGAATTACATTCACGTTTAATGGCAACTAAAATTAAAAATGAAACAAATAATACAATTACACTTACGTTATTTAATACTTTACCTAAAAAACGTAATGATACAATCGTATTTGAAACCTATTTACCAGGTGACAAATTTGCAATTAAAGATAATTTTGGAAATCTTATTAAATATACGATTATTGAACAAACAGATTTAACCGATTATGTTTTATCACAAACGATTAGATTGAATCCTAGTAAAGAAATTTATCTGCCAGCTAAAGTTTATCGTGCTAAGATTGCTGTTGCAGCAAATGATGTCCCAGCTTTAGGATATGTTCAATATACAATTGACTTAGATGATTGTTCTAATGACACTGTTTCAAAAATAGATATCATGGAAAATGAATATTATCAAATCAAAGTTAATGAAAAAGGTAGTTTAGATATCTATGATAAAATAGCTGATTTCCATTATTTAAATCAAGCGATTCTGGTAGAAAATGGTGATGATGGTGATAGTTTCAATTATTCTCCACCACGTCAGGATTTCGAAGTATATTCAACTGATAGTCGATTTACTAATAATATTATTGGTTCTAGTTTATATCAAAAAGCACTTATTAATTATGAAATGATTATTCCTGCTAATTTACAAGAGCGGGCTGAAGGAAAAGTAAGTACAAAGTTACCAGTAAGTTTAGAGGTAGGATTACAAAAAGGCGCAAAAGTAATCGATATTAATGTTCATGTAGATAATCATGGTTTATCACATCGCTTATGCATTCTTTTTGATAGTGCTTTAACGACTAAATTTAATTATGCTGATCAACAGTTTGGATCAATTAAGCGGCCAAATGAATATGCAAAAGAAATGGCTTTGTATCTAGAAGGATTAGGAAATAAAGAAAAAAATTGAAAAACCTAAAATTATCGAATTAGCCAATTGGGCCAATGATCAGTCTTCATGGCAAGAACCGCCAATTTCAATTGAACCAACTCAAAGTTACGTGAGTCTTGCTGATGAAAATAGAGGAATCGCGCTTATTCCTCAGGCGTCCGTGAATATGAAATCATTGGTGAAAGAGGAAATCAAATTAGATTAACTTTATTTAGAACATATGGTTTTATGGGGAAAGAAAATCTAGTTTATCGTCCAGGAAGAGCATCAGGAGAACGGATCATTGCTACACCGGCTGCACAATTATTAAAGGAAATGGATTTCAGTCTGGGGTTTACTACTTTTTCTACAAATATCAATGATGCTAATATCGATCAGTTGGCAAAAGAATATAATACGCCAATCGAAGTTTATGAGTATGCCGATTTCTTAAATGGAAGATTGATTTTTGCACAAGAAGATGTTGAACAAACTTTATCTTCTTCAATATCATTATTTGAAACAGAGAATAAGCTTGTAATAAGTGCAATTAAAAAAAGTGAAGATGATAAGGGGTATATAATTCGTTTATTTAATGGGAAAGATCATTTAGATGTAGGTGATAAGCTATCTTTTAATTTCGATATTAAAGAAGCGTATTATACTAATTTAAAAGAGGAAAAGCTTGAAAAAATTGATATTGAAAATAATACTATTAAGATCGAGCCACTTTCTCACTGTAAATTTATTACAATATATGTCTCTTAAATTATTAACAGGTAAAAACGATAATCGTTTTTACCTGTTTGCATATATCAGACTTAGTCTGATATGGAAAATAGTCATAAAATTAAAATGCTATTTGAATACGAAAAGGGTACTTTTTAAAGATGATATGGCGATTTACTTTAATGGCATGATAAATTATTGAGATCAAACGAATGTAAAATTTTTTTAAATATGAATTATATGTTATAATAAGGTTACTTTTGTAGAAAGGATAGAGATGATGTATAATATTTTTGATATCTTACCTAATAACTTTTTTAATATTTTTATTGGCGATAATAAGCGGGTAATTTCTGATTGTTTGTTTTTAGTTTATCATTCATTTAAAAGTGATTTGTCTTTTTCGTCTACTAAAGAACAAGTTCTATCGATTTTTCAAGATTATTTTGAAAATCATGTTACCTTTTTAAAAAGTGATGAAAAGTTAGATGATTCACGTGATAAAGCTTTATATATTTTAAAAAGGTTAAAAGAATGTGGCTGGGTCAATGAGGAAACGGGCGAAAATTATGAGATATTTATTACTTTTGAAGATTATAGTATTAGAGTCTTAGAAAATCTATTTAGTCTTGATAGCAGTAGTGATAATGGTGAATATTCGGGTTTGATCTATAATATTTTTATGTCGTTCAATACTTTTGATGTTAATCGTGGCGATCTAGTTTTTGAAACAGGGTATGAAAATACAAAAGAGCTAGCTAATAAATTAAAAAACTTAAATTCTAATATAAAAAAATATATTCAAAATTTGTTGGATGAAGGGATCAAAGATGATCTCGAGGCGTTATTGAGCTCATTGTTACAAGATTATCAAACTAAGATCGTTGATCGCGCTTATTATAATCTTACTACTTATGATAATCCTTCTAAATATCGGCAGCGAATTATCAATAACATTGAAACTATTATTAGTGATGATAAGTATCTTGATATAATTGTCCGTAATATTATGGAACGTAAGGATCTTGGCTATCAGGAGGCATTAGAGCTGCTGTTGAATCAAAAGGATTATATTATTAATGCTTTTGAACATATTGAAGAAATAATGCAGGAAATCGATAGTAAAAATAATAGATTTATTGAATCAGCAATCAATCGAATTACTTTTTTATTAAACAATCAAAAAGATATTGAAGGAAAGATCAATAATATTATTAAAGCAATTGCTAGTGGTAAAGATGTAAGTGATGTGGGGAATCTATATTTAAATAGTTTTGTTTCGAGAGATTCTTTATATGTTCCTCGTAATTATACGAGTATAGTTAAATCAGAGGTAGAAAAGCCTGCAGTTCTTGATGAAGCATTAAAAGAGAAGGCTTTGAAACAAATCATTAAATCTAAAAATTATTCACATAAATATATTGAAGATAAGGTCTTGATGCTGTTAAAACAAAACGGGGATTTTTTAGGTTCTTCATTACCAATCAACAATAATGAAGATCTAGCGACTTTAGTGTTGATTTATTTATATGGTTTTACATATGGAACAAAATATGAAGTTGAACCATTAGATAATGAAGTAATAGTTAATAATTATCGCTTTAAAGATTTTAAAGTAAAGGAGAAAATGAATGGATAAATATCAGCAGGCGACAACTTTTTATAATAAATATATTCGTTTAAATGATAGTAAAAAAGAAGAGTTTTCAAGATTAACTAATAAATTATTAAGCTATAATTACATTTGTGCCAGCCGACCTCGAGATCTTGATGATTATTATAAAATTATTGCTGATTTTGAGCTTTATGCCAGCTATTTTGCCTTGATGGATTATGTGTTGGAAAATCATAATGTTGATAAAGTATTGAATTTATATAATTTACAAAATTATAATCGTTATTCTTTTAAGAAAAATGAGTCGGTTATTTTATTATTGTTACGACGCTTTTATTATCAAAAAATGCAGGAAGTATCTTTGCTTGATAATATCACAATAACTTTACAACAGCTTCATGATGCTATTAATGCAACTGGTATTTTTGATAAACGAATTAATAAAAGTGAACTTAAAGAAGTGTTTAGGGTCTTAAAAAGATATAATATTATCGATGTAACTGGTAATAGTGATGATGATAATGCAGTCATTATTATTTATCCGACTATTACGTATGTCTTACCGGTTGAACGCTTAGAACAAATCGATGATATTTTATTGGATTATCAAAAGCGAGGTGATAGTAGTGAAAAAACTAGTCAAGATGAAGTTGATTAATTGGCATTTATTTAATAATCAAACGATCGAAATCAAAAATAATGCCGTTATCACAGGGGAAAATGGGACTGGTAAATCAACTTTACTAGATGCTTTGCAGTATATTTTAACAGCGGGAAAAGCTAAGTTTAATAGTGCGGCTAATGATTCAGGAAAAAGAAATATTGAAGGTTATATTCGTGGTAAATTAGGGCGTGAAGGAAAAGAGTATTTAAGAATGGGAGATGTGGTTTCGTATATTGTTTTAGAATATTTTGATGAAACGACAAAGCGGAGCCAGTTATTAGGTGTTGTTCTGGAACTAAGTAAATCAAATATCAAAAAAGAGTTATTTTTTCAAGTAATCAATCAAAAAATAGCTGATGATTTATTTATTAAAGGAAATCATGTGTATAATCGTAATGAGTTTAGACGCTTTTTAACTAGTAAAAAGATTCAGGCTAATTATGCTGATAAAAAAAGTGCTGTGCCGGGGCTGTTTCGCCAAGCCTTGGGGGTATCAAAAAAATATTTTGAATTGATTCCTCGCGCATTAGCTTTTAAACCAATCAACCATGTGTATAATTTTATTTTTGACTTCCTTTTAAATGAAGATCCTGTTAAGATCGATGATCTTCGTAATAATGTAAGAGCGTATCGTAATTTAGGTAATGTTTTAAAAGATCAGCAAAATCGTTTAGCGGCTTTAGAAAAGATAGATACTTTTTATCAAAATTATCAAAAGATAGATCTTCGCTTAAAGAATCACCAAGATGCTAAAGATCATCTTTATCTGGATAGTTTGTATTATCAAAAGGAAGTAATTGAAAAAGCTATTTTAAAAAGCGAAGTAATTATCAAAGATTTAAAGCAGCTATTGATCATTGCTAAAGAGGAAAGTGAAAATCTTCAAAAAGAAGTTATTAGTTTAGAAAATATTTTAGACAGTAATGAAGGTTATCGTTTAAAGAAACAGCTTGAAAGCAATTTAAAAACGAAGCAAACGCAATTAAAACAGCTTGAAATCAAATATCATGATTATGTTGATAAATTAATTCAAGAAACAATGATTTTAAAACAACTTCGAATCAAAGAAACATTTATCAATAATGTTAATAGTAATGATTATGATAGTGAATATTTAAATGAACATCTTTTTGAAATAAAAAATGATCTAGTAAGTAAACGTAGTGATTTTAGTGAAAAGAAAATTATTTTTGAACAAGATTTAAAAAAGATACAGACTAAACAAAATGAATTAGTTGATCAACATAACCTTCTTTTAAGTAATCGCTTTTTTTATCGTAAAGAAATAACTGAGCTTATTAAAGTTTTAAAAGAACAGTTAGCTAATTATTATCAAAAGAAAATTGATGTAAAGCCACTTTGTGAATATTTAGAAATAACTGATGAATCATGGCGTAATGCCATTGAGGGATATTTAAATACCCAGCGTTTTGATATTATTATTGATCCTGAATATTTCACAAAAGCAATGCAGATATATGAACAGTATAAAAATAGTCATGGTATTTTTGGGGTCGGGATCGTCGATGTTGCTAAGCTGGATAAATATCAAGAAACCCAAGAAGACAGTTTAGCTAATTATGTTACAAGTCTTAACAGTTACGCTAAAAGATATGCTAATATGCTGTTAAATCGAGTTAAGTGTGTCGATACAGTTGAACAATTACCAATGCATAAAACGGCAATTACTAAAACTTGTATGGTTTATAATAATTATACGGTTAGAGCGCTTAATCCTAAGGTATATCAACAGCCGTATATTGGATTGGAAGCTTTGAAGATTCAAATAGGGATGATTGAAGAACAATTAAACCAAATTCAAGATGAAATCAAAGTTAAAAGTAAACAATATCATGAAATAAATCGGAATCTAAAGATCTTGAATAAATCACAAATCGATTTTTTAGTTGGTTCTACTAGTTTGATCGATGAATATCATGATTTACAAAATAATATCGATGAGATTGATAAACGTTTAAAAGAAATTATTCAAGATGATTCAATTGTTGCGATTGTCCAACAATTAGATCAAGTTAACCTAAAATACCAAAAAGCCCAAGATAACTATGATTTAAAACAGCGTAATCTTATCAATGAAAAAGCCAGCATTGATCAAAATAATAAAACTAAAAAGGAAATTGAAGCAGAATTAGAAATGCTTCCCAAGGCACCGGAAATTATTGACGAAGCAATTGCGGCAATTAAAAAAAGATATTATAAACGTTTTGGTCATAATTACGCATCGATTCAAAACAGTTTAGTTATAAAAATTCGTGAATTAGAAGGACAGTTAAATAAGGAAAATACGAATATTGAATGGGCCATGAAAGCTTTTAATCATGAATTTAAAGTTGGTTATGGCGAAACGATCGACAGTATTGATGTTTATTTGCAGCTATACTATAAATTAAGAGACATTGAAATCGTTAAACGTCAAGATGATGTGCGAAATGCAAGAAGAAAATGTGAGCAGTCATTTCAAGAGTCATTTATATCGCGATTGTATGAAAAGATCAATCAGGCGAAAAAGGATATTAAAGAATTGAACAAGGGACTTCAAAATAAAAACTTTAATGGCGATAGCTATGAATTTGAGGTCAATCCTAGCAGACGTAAAGATTATCGACGTTATTATGATATTATTGCTTCTAATCAGCAGTATAACAGTGATGATTTATTTGTAACGACTTTATCAAAAGAAAATCGAGCTGTAATGGATGAATTGTTTGATCAAATAGCTTTATTAGGTGAAGATGAAAGTGGTGAAAAGTTATTACAAAAATATACTGATTATCGTGAGTATTTAGATTATGATATTAAAATTTCACATGAAAATGGTGATTTTACTAAATTTTCTAAAGTTAATCGGGAAAAATCAGGTGGAGAAACCCAAACACCGTTTTATGTTGTTATTGCCTCAAGTTTTGAACAGTTAATCAAAAATCGTCTTAATGAAGATTCTGGCTGTGTTGTTTTATTTGATGAAGCTTTTAATAATATGGATGAAACGAGAATTCAGGCAATGATGAGATTTTATAATGAACTTAATGTGCAGATCATTTTGGCAGCACCACCAGATCGTGCTAGTACTATCATGCCTTATGTTGATACCACCCTAGCAATTATTAAATCCGGTGATAATTCTTTTGTTGAGGCTATTATTCATGAATAAATATGCAACAAAAATATTAACTAATCTTTTGGAAAAGTATGAACGCAGTGTTTTATCCAAACAAGGTTCTTGTTTAAATTTGCAGATAAAAGTTAAATTGCGAAAGCTTTTTCCAAAATATGATAACAGTGATTACTATTCGCAGCGTTTATTGATTGATGAAGCCTGTTATGATTTAAATAACTTACATCTTCTTGATATTGTTATTGATGATGAGGGAATTGATGAAATAGCACTAGTATTAGATGATAATTATATAAAAGAGGCATACCGTTTAATAAAGCGAATTTATTTAGCCGATTATCGTCTTGAAACAATTGATTGTTTAAAAGGGGTTTCATTTTCTATCGACTGGCTGGATCGTTTTAAAAATGAAATGGTAAAAAAGATAGAAAACTATCAATCAGTAAGCAGGTATTTAAATATTGAAAATATTGAAGAAATCAATGATACATTTATTGTTTTACAAGCACTTGTAAAACAAAAGAAAGAAATTTCATTTCGTAAATTTTCTTTAATGGTTTTGAAAGATTCAAAACGATTAGAAAATATCAAAAGTAAGCTTGTTAATATTGTTAATGATTATTATAGTGAAAGCTTTCAAAATGAAGATGAATTGTTTGGATATTTTAATGTTATTAAAAATCCTGGTTTTATATATTTAAGTGGTCAAATCAAAATCAGTTTAAATGAACAGATTATTGATATTGGTAAACTTAATAGTCCCTTTTCTTTAACTACTGAAAATATTAAATTATTGAAAATCTTAGAAATTAGAGATGCTAATGTTTTAACGATTGAAAACCTAACTTCATTTTATGATACTGCTGTTGATAATACTTTGATAATCTATTTAGGCGGTTATCATAATGCATTAAGAAGAGAACTGTTGTTGAAAATCTATCAATTTAAAACAGATCTTAATTATTATCATTTTGGTGATATTGATGCTGGGGGATTTTATATTTATTTGCATTTAGTTGAAAGGACCAATATTCCTTTTAAAACCATTGCCATGAATATAGATATATTACAAAAGTATCAGGAATATACAAAAAGATTGACGGCTAATGATCGTAAAAGATTAAATAAATTAAAAGAACGGTTTCATGATAAAGTCATTGATTATATGTTGAAAAATGACTGTAAATTAGAGCAGGAGATCGTTGAACTGCATACTATTGATCATTGATATAAAGGTGTTCAAGCTTAGTTTGAACACCTTATTTATATAAGTGATTATTATAGATAAATGAGATATATCGATATTTATAGCTGGCATGAAATAACAAATAATAATATTTGCTTCTAAAAAAGAGACTATTCTAACAACGTGGGGTCAATATCACCTCATGTTTTAATAGTCTCTTTATTTAAATTCTCAAGTTATTTTGTCTGTTGGTAAATATGATGAATTCTAAAATTTCTCATTTTTATTATTTATAATAGATTTGCTGATATTAAATAGTTTTAAGATTAGTATAAGTATCAAGTTCTTCAATTATTAATAAGTTCATTTCTTCTAAGTATGTTTTAGATAGTTTTTTTTAAATTATTGTATCTTTTTTTTAGACTAAAACCATGCTCTAAACCACTAAGATACTTATCGTCAATTTTTATGTAATATTCTGCCATTAGGCCGGAACTCTCTACTTCTTTTGGCGTATCAGTATCACTATCGACAATCGATGTATCATAATATAAATAATATTTTATATTAACAGTATATGCGCCATACTCAAAAGTATCTTCTAAAGTATCTGCGGCATCAACCATTCTATAATTAGTATAGTAATCTGTCAGCTCACTAGTTATTGTAAACATATTACCACAATGTATCCCAACCTTTTTGCCATGGGCTTTTATTTCATTATCCATACCAGTTGGAAGTTTATCCAATTTTATATATTTTGAAAAATTCCCTAATTCAGATTCACAATTAATATTGCGACCCATTTTAGCAGTTAATCCAGGAGGTCTACCGCATGCTGAACATAGAATTAAAAGTATTATAACAATACTGATTTTGTTTATCTTTTTCATTTTTTTTTGACAAGAAAACTGTCATTGGTATCTGTAGCAAAATTGTAATCTCCTTTCTAAATATTTTTCTTTGTTTATTCAATTTCATAAATTTTAATAGTCGATAGATACTGTAGCCATGGCTTAAGAACCAGTGATTTCTTTATTATGATTATCCGGATCATCAATGCATTTGTAATATCCTACAAATACACTTGTTTCTATAAAAAAGATGTGCATATTTATTTAATTTTTATCATCCCGTTGTCATTATTTATATTTAAAAGCGCTTTCTATATTTATATAATAACATAATATATTATAAAGACAAGAATGCATAGAAAATATAGTTAAATAATTTTTTTAATATAATATAAAATAAAATATGCGATGTTATTATTAAGTATTTTAATAACTATTAAAAATGGGACTATCGCCTGCTTCTAAGATAATGTTAAATATAAGATACAGTCTGTTTAATGTTGATATTAGAGTTATTGCATTAATATTATGTTATTATGTTAAAACATTATCTGGTACAAATGTTTAAATAAAGGAGGCAATGTAAATGTTAAAAAATTATTTTTATGGGATTAGATAGACAAAATAATAAAATATTTTAAATAAAAAAATATAAATGATTAATTTTTACTGTTATTAATGTAAGCGCTTTTGCTTGTGGCTTTTGAATAAGTTATAATCTTTTATATAAAAACAAAATAGGGAGCATAGAAATGAATGTGTATGAATTAAAAATAAAAATATATTTATTAAAAGATATCAAAATTGAAGAAATACAAAGTTATCTGGCGTATTTTATAGATAGTGTTTTGGTAAAAGAAAACGAATTTTTAAATATTCATGAAACGAATATGTATAAGTTTTATACTTTTGACAGTCTTTATCCTCTAGCGAAAAATGGCGTATATCAAAAAGATAATACTTATGTATTTAGAATACGAACTGTTGATTATAAGCTGGCTGAATATTTATATAAGACATTGATAAAAAATCGTACCAAAGAAATCCAGGGATTAACAGGTGAGGTTAAGATCATAAAGCCTAAAATGATTAAAAAATTATACACGTTAACACCTATAATATTAAAAACTGAGCATGGTTATTGGAAAAATAATATCAAGGTGGAAGAATTTGAAAAGCGCTTAAAAATAAATTTAATAAAAAAATATAATAACATTACTAGCGATAAAATAAATGAAGATTTTCAGTTATATTATCATATTATTTTTAAAAATAAAGTTCCTGTTTTACGGACATATAAAGGAATTAAATTATTAGGAGATATGATTGAACTAGATATTGCTGAAAATGAAAATGCTCAAAAATTGGCAATGTTAGCCATCGGCGCAGGACTTTTGGAAATGAATGCCCGGGGCTTTGGCTTTGTTAATTATTCATTTTATTGAAAGGAGGCTATGTGATGCTGGAAGAGTGTCTAGAAATTTTTAGTCAGGAACTTAAAAATAATCCAAATTTAATTTTGGAGACAATGGTTTTAACGAATGGTGATTATGTTTTGGTACATAGTGATGGCAGTTATCAGGTTGAAAAAATCAAGTATTCAAAAAAGGATCATTGTTTGATTGAAAAGCCTGATGATGAAATATATCGAAAATTATGTTTTTATGATTATCAAAGTCAATTAATAAGTATGAATAAACCTCAGGATCCTGGGAAAACAATCCATTCTAATAATTATTTGTCATTTTTTGTTAAAAAGGAAAGTTTTAACAATGGCAAGATGAATAATGAAGCGATTGAAAGATATTTTAAGTCTTTAGAGAATCCCCAGGAGAAATATAAAGGTAAAGACTTACAAATGTATAATTTTGTAGCTGATGATATTGGTGAAATTGATCAGGAGAAGTTACTAAGAAATAAACAATGGTTGATTGAAAATGTATATAATTTAGATAAAGTTGATTATAGTGAAAAAGATTATTTAAAGGTCTTTTTTGAGGATGATGATCAGTTATATATTAATGAGGGAAATCGTTATACTTTAACGAAGATATTTAATTGTAATGATTATAATATTTATGATGGTAATGATGTTTATGGCTTACCGAATTATAATATGCAGTTAAATTCTAAAAAACCATTTTTGGAAAATAAAACGAGAATGAATAAGATTCCTTATATATTATCTTTAAAAGAAGCTTTATTTGAAAAGCAGTTTTTTGATTTTTTGATGAATCAGGCAAATGATGGTAAAACAAATATTTATTTTAGTAGTGATGAAGATGATGATAAAAGAATTTATTGTTTAAATAATATTAAAAATATAGAAAAAGGTTTTGATGGGATCGTTGTTAAAACAAAAAAAGGTAAAGAATTAGAAATTCATTATATGGATGTTGTTACGGATTATAAAGTTTTTTTAAAACCTTTATTTAATTATAAAAATGTTATTGGTTCTTTGGATGATGAATGTTATAAAGAATATGAAAAAAGAACAGATGTTGAAAATCTTATTAATGAGATATTATTTTCTAAATATTTAAAAAATAATTATTTTACAGCTCCTGATGATCTCAAAGGCGTTGATAGTATTTATAAAAAGAATCTTTTGGCTTGTAGGGAAGCAATTCATGCTTGGGTATATGCAGGAAAAGTTGAAAATATTGGAAATGTTTTGTTAAAAGCTGCCTTGGATATAACTAAATATTCAATCAAAATGGGTTATCTAAACAGTGCGAAGAAACAAATGAATTTATATTTTGCGTTAAATAAGTATTTTAATCAAAAGGAGAATGATATGGAAGATATACGAGATGTTTTACGAACTAAGATAAATGCCGAACATCAAATGAAAATTGAAGATGATTTGGAATATAGTTTTGCTGTTGGCCAAGCTATTGCTTACTTGCAATCAAAAAGTAAAACAAAGAATAAAACCCAGGATATTATTAATCAATTCATCGTTATTAGAAATGATAAGGTTTTGAAAATCAAGCTGGAACAATTTTATCGTCGTTATAATTATGATCTATTTGTAGGGAAAACGCGCTTTAATTATTTATTTGCAATGATCATGGAATATATGGATGTCAAGAAAATTGATCAAAGTATGTTGATGGCAGGTTATCTTGGTGAAAATTTAATTTATGAAAAAGGGGAAAAAGAAAATGGATAAAAGAGTATATGGAGTTATTGGAATTGCCTCAATAATGGCTAATTGGAATGCGGATTTTTCCGGTTATCCTAAGAGTTTATCAGATGGAACGGTTTTTGGCAGTGACAAAGCTTTAAAATATCCAATGAAAAAGATGTGGGATAGTGAAGGTAAAAAAGTGTTATACATAAAATCAATGAAATTTTCACCACAAAAAGATGGTAGTGTAACATTAGTACCTAATTCATTAAAAGAACGTTATGAAAAGTTATTTGATGTTGAAGATTTATCAAAATGTAAAGATGCTAAAGAAGTTTTCACTAATTTAATGAGTGCGGTAGATGTTAAAAACTTTGGAGCTACTTTTGCGGAAGCTAAGAATAATATTTCAATTACTGGTGCTGTTCAGTTTGGTCAGGGAATTAATAAATACGATGGCAGCGTTGCTGAAGAACAGCAAATTTTATCACCGTTTAGAGATGCTTCTAAAGATAAAGAAAAAGATGAGGAAGCTAAAAATTCTACATTAGGAACGAAGATCGTTAGTAATGAAGCGCATTATTTTTATCCTTTTTCAATCAATCCTAATGCCTATAAAGAACTAGTATCATTAAAGGTAACTGATGGGTATACCGAAGCAGACTATCAAAATTTTAAACGAACAGCTTTAGTAGCAGCTACTTCATTTTCTTCTAATGCTAAAGAAGGGTGTGAAAATGAATTTGCTTTATTTGTCGAAACTAAGTCAGATACATATTTACCAAATTTAAGTGAATATATTAGTTTTGAAAAAACTGATCTTAACAAAATTAAAATTGAATGTAATATGTTAAATGAACTTGATGATATTTTAAGTATTGAAATATATTATAATCCCGAAACAACAGTTTTAGAATCTAATTTAAAAAATGCCAAGATATATCATATCATCACTAAAAAAGAGGTGTAATTTATGCAGGCACTTAAATTTACTTTAAGTGGTAAAACAGCTTTTTTTAGGCGACCTGAAGTCAATACCTATTATTATTTTACATTTGGTAATATTCATAAAGTAGCATTGCTAGGAATGTTTGGCGCTATTTTAGGGTATCAGGGTTATGATAATACTAAAGAACTACCGGAGTTTTATCGAAAACTAAAGGATGTAAAAGTATCTATTATACCGCAAAATAAAAAAGGTTATTTTTCTAAAAAGATTCAGTATTTTAATAATTCAGTGGGATATGCTTCAAAAGAGCAGGGTGGAAATCTGATTGTTAAGGAACAGTGGTTAGAATATCCAAAATGGGATATTATTGTCCTTTTAGATAATGAGGAAGCTAAAAAAATTGCTGAGTCATTAATTAATCATAAGTGTATCTATATTCCTTATTTAGGAAAAAATGATCATCCTGCAATAATTGATGATGTTTATATTGTTGAATTGGATGAAAGAAATATTGATGAAGAAAGAATTGATAGTTTATTTCCTAAAGGAAGTTTTGAAGAAGCTGAGGATATTGATATCGATTTTTATAAGTATCAGGAGAGTTTACCAATTGGTTTAAATGAAAAAACAGGATTATATGAATACATGACTTTTATTCATACGGATCTATTGATGGATGAAGGGACTGTATATACTTTTGATAGTAAAAATATAATATTTTATTAGACCCGCTTTATTGCGGGTTTTATTGAAGGAGGAAGTTATGGATATTGATAAATATGTGGTGTCACTAGAACGATTAATGAAAAATATTAATAATTGTTATGGCCATATTAAAGATGAGCAGCATGAAACGATTGTTGAACATATTCAATTGTGTATTAAATATTTAAAAGAAATTTTTGAATTAAAAAGATTAGATAAAATAATGGTATCTTTTAAAAATAATTTAGTTAGTGATTTATCTGATGAAGGAAAAGAAGTGTTTAATGAACTTTTTATTAATACGATCGTTTTCCATGATAGCGGTAAAATAAATCCCATTTTTCAAAATGATAAGATGAATAATCGTGCTATGAATTATATGACACCGCCACAAAACTTAGATTCTAATCACTCGATATTATCAGCATATATTTATTTGGGATATTTTCTAAATAAAATAAGTTCACTCGATAAAAATGATTATAAAATATTGAAAAGAATTACTTATATAAATGCTTTTGTAATTTCTAGGCATCATAGTAAGATTGATGATTTTAGAACTTACTTTATTGATAAATTTGATAGTGATGATAAATTAGAAAAAAGAATTATAGATTGGGTAAATAGCGATGAATTTGTAAGTCAGTTTAATGTAGATTTTAATTTTGTTCCTTTAAAAAAGAATGGGAGAAATGGTTTATTTAAAAAATTAAAAAAATGTGAGCTTAATAAACAAATTGATTTATATGCTTATGTTAGACTTTTATATTCTATTTTAGTTACATGCGATTACTATGCAACAAGTGAATTTTATAATAATCAAAAAGACATTAATGTGATAAATGATTTTGATTTTAAAGAACTGATTAAACAATATGATAACACCAAGTTGATAACTAAAATTAGAAAAAAGCAGATTTTAGAAAATAGTATCAACGAATTAAGAACTGAGATATTTTTAGAAGCAGAAAAAACTCTAATAGAAAATTATGATAAAAATATTTTTTATTTGGAAGCACCAACCGGCAGTGGTAAAAGCAATACAGCGATAAACTTAAGTTTACGTTTAATTGAAAAAAATAATGATTTAAACAAAATTGTCTATGTTTATCCTTTTAATACATTAGTAGAACAAAATATTGCTTCACTTAATAAAATATTTGATCATAGCAGTATTTTAAATAATGTTGCAGTTGTTAATTCAACAACGCCAATTAAGATTGATGAAAATAAACCTAATAAATATCAAAAGGCTTTATTAGACCGTCAGTTTTTGAATTATCCAATTATTTTAACTACGCATGTTAGTTTGTTTGATACACTATTTGGCAATAACCGTGAATCAGCATTTGGTTTTTATCAATTTGTTAATACTGTCATTGTTTTAGATGAAATCCAAAATTATCGAATTGAACGCTGGAATGAAATAATTATCTTTTTAAAGGAATACGCGAGAATCTTAAATATGAAAATAATTATTATGTCAGCTACTTTACCTAATTTAGAAGTACTTACAAATGATGATAGTAATTCGGTATCATTAATTAAAGATTGTAAAAAATATTTTTTAAATCCTATTTTTAAAGAACGGGTAAAGATTGATTATAGTTTGTTGGAAGTAAAAAATGTTGAAGAAGTGTTATTTGAGCATGTTTTGAAAATGAATAAACTAAAGAAAAAAATTATGTTAGAGTTTATTGTAAGAAGAAGTGCTGAGAAATTTTATCGGCGTCTTAAAAATGAAAATCTTGATTGTGAAGTTTTATTTATTAGCGGTTTTGACAGTATTTTGGAAAGAGAAATAATAATAGATAAGGTTAATACTTGTAATCATCTTATTTTAGTAGCAACACAGGTAGTTGAAGCGGGTGTTGATATTGATATGGATATTGGTTATAAAGATATTTCAAAACTAGATAGTGAAGAACAGTTTATGGGGAGAATAAATCGTTCTTGTTTAAAAGATGGGGTAGTGTATTTCTTTAATTTAAATAAAGCTGCAAATATTTATAAAAAGGATGAAAGAGTTGCCGAAAATTTAACATTATTAAATGATGAAATGAAAGCTGTATTATTAAATAAGAGTTTTAATCAATATTATCAAAAATTACTCACAGTTTTAAAACATAAGGCTAAAGAATATAATGATGGTAATGTTGAAGACTTTTTTAGGGAGGCTGCTGCCTGCTTAAATTATAAAGAAGTAAGTAAACGGATGGAATTAATTTTAGATACAAGAGATCGAGTAACGATTTTTTTAGGGCGAAAGATAAAGGATTTTGATGGTCATGAATATGATGGTAATTTGATATGGAAGCAGTATGTAGAATTATTGCAGGATAATGAAATGGATTATTCTAAAAAGATTTATCAATTATCGGTTGTAAAAAGTAAAATGAATTATTTTATGTATCAAGTTGATAGTAACTGTCAATTTGATTATGAAGAGCAAATTGGTGATATTTTCTATATTGAAGATGGTGATAATTATATTTTAGATGGCAAATTAAATACTGGTTTGTTTGAAACTGAAAATGAATTGTTTATATAGGTGGTGTGATTATGCAAATAAATGGGACATTGATAAATTATTATTTTCATTGTAAAAGACAATGTTATTTACATGGTAATCGTCTTAATTTAGAAGATGAAAGTGAAGATGTAAAAATTGGGAAAGCTTTGCATGAACAAAAATATAGCGATAATAAAAAATGCAGAAATAGCAATAGATAATGTAAGATTAGATAAATTAACGGCTAAATACTTAATCGAAACAAAAAAAATCTGATGCTGACTTGATAGCCGCTAAGTGGCAGCTTTTGTATTATCTTAAGATATTAAAATCGAAAGGAATTAATAGAAAAGGTAGAATAGAAGTAATTGAAAAAAATAAACAAAATAAATCTTTTATTGAAGTAGAATTAAATGCTGTAGAAGAACAGAAATTAGATAAAGTAATTGTAGAAATTGAAGAACTATTGGAAGGTAATCAAATACCACCAGTTTTAAATGAGAGTAAATGTAAAAAATGTGCATACTATGCTTATTGTTATATATAGGAGGTGAGGTTATGGGAAGTACAAAATATATAACTAGTATGGGTGATTTAAAGCGAAAAGACGATTCACTTTGTTTTAGAAAAGGTAATAAAAATATCTATTTACCAGTAGAAAATGTAAAAGAGATATATTGTTTAAATGAAATATCATTGAATACTAAATTGTTGGATTTTATTTCATCAAAAAATATAATTATTCATTTTTTTAATTACTATCAGGGCTATAGTGGAACTTTTTATCCTAAAGATAAATATACTAGTGGTAAATTATTGATTAAACAAGTTGAAGCATTTAGTAATCATAGAAAAGAAATTGCTAGTGCGATCGTTCATGGAATAGCAATTAATATTGATGAAACTTTGTATCATTATTATAAACATGGCAAAAAAGAAGTTAAAGAAACTATTGACTGGATTCGAAAAGAAGTTTCTAGACGTTTACAAGATGCTAATAATATTAAAGAAATAATGGCGGTTGAAGGCGAGTTGTGGCAAAGATTTTATAGTACTTTTAAATATATATTACCTGAAGATTTTATAATGAATAAGAGAGTTAAAAGACCACCAGATAATCCAATCAATGCTTTGATTTCTTTTGGAAACACATTATTATATACAAAAACAATTTCGGCGATATATCAAACTCATTTAAATCAAAGTATTTCATTTTTACATGAACCAACAGAACAAAGATTTTCTTTATCATTAGATCTAAGCGAAGTATTTAAACCAATAATAGTTTTTAAAACTATTTTTGAATTAGTAAATACTAGAAAATTAAAAGTTGAAAAACATTTTGATAAAAAAACTAACTATTGTTTATTAAATGAAGAAGGTAGACAAATATTTATTGAAGCTTTTGAAAACAGGATAGATACTAAATTCCAGCATACAAAATTAAAAAGAAAAATATCATATAAAACAGCAATAAAATATGACGGATATAAATTAATTAAAACAATTTTTGAAGGTACCACTTTTATACCATTTTCAATAAAGGATAAATACTAATGAAAATAAAAAATCATAATTATGTAATTGTTTGTTATGATATTGGTGAAAAAAGAGTTAATAAAATATTTAAGATTTGTAAAAAGTATCTTCCCCATTATCAGTATTCTATTTTTAAAGGCCCTATCACACCAGCAAAGTTAATTTTGTTGAAGAAAGAATTACAAAAGGCTATAAATAAGGATGAGGATTGTGTCAGTATAATTAAATTACAAAGTGAAAGTTTATTTGATGAAGAAATATTAGGATGTC
>BAHP02000133.1 GCA_000508865.1 Clostridiales bacterium VE202-01 | reverse complement strand
GAAAGAATGTCTTCACTGGTATAGGGTTCATCTGATAAAATAGTATCGACAATAGAGGAAGCGGATTTACCAAAGACATCAGAAAAAACAAGATCAATCTTACAGTTTCCAACAGTCAGGGCATTTTGGAAACGATTCTTCTCAGAAGAACGGATATTGACAAGCTTGAACTGATAGCGAGTAAATTCCCTGAGGATACGGATATTCTTTTCAGGGATATAGCTAGATCTGACGATACCGAATTTAAAGAGATCAGCGATCCATTTGGCATCCTTGTTGTCATCTTTCTCACCTTTGATAGCCTTGACCCATTTAGGATTGGCAACAACGACATTGGAGATGTGGTCCTCCAATGCATTGTATACAGGGACATAGTATTTACCAGTGGATTCCATGCATACATTTTGACAGTTGTTATCGATAAGCCATTGTCTAAACTGAATGAGTTGGTTATTGAAGGTTGAGAATCTTTTTTTAATATACCTGGGTTTGACGGATTCAGAGATGCAGATAACAGCAACAATGAAAGACTTATGCACATCAACGCCACAGGCTCTAGGGTAAACGATTTCCATAAATAAAAAGCTCCTTTCAGAATATAGAGAAGGAGCTCAGTGACTGACTGAACAACACTAAAAGATTAACTCAAGTCAATGATTAATCTACAGACTCAAAAGACATACTCATGTGTGCTTGAAAAGTTCAGCCCTGCACTGGTTATGATACTGTTTTGAACTGAACGAGTTGCAGAAATCTACAACTCACCTCCCCGTGCTTTGTAGTGTAAGACTCCTTCAGTAAAAATATAAAATAAAATGCCTGCACAAACAAGACTTTATTCATGACTATGTGTGCCTTGGAGACGC
>BAHP02000134.1 GCA_000508865.1 Clostridiales bacterium VE202-01 | reverse complement strand
AAAATCTAAAGAAAAAGTTTAAAAAAAGATTATCAAAAATAATCGTCGCGATGTCGCGTTATTAAAGATAATCTATTATATTATTTAAAGTCGGTATAAAATATACGGACTGGTAAAGTATGCCCAAATGGAGGTATTTTCATGTATGATAACTGGTATGTTATTCAGGTTAAAAGTGGAAAAGAGGAGAAGATCAAAGAAATTTGTCAACGATTGATTTCGCCAAAAATATATGAAGAATGCTTTATTCCTAAGTGTAAACGAATGAAAAAATATCGTGGTAAGTGGAATGAAGTAGAAGAGATTTTATTTAAAGGTTACGTCTTTATGATAACTGACCATATTGATATATTATTCAACCAATTAAAGCTTGTTCCTGATTTAACAAAGGTATTAGGAAATGATGGCAGTAATATTTTACCGATTCTTGAAGAAGAAGCAAAAGCATTGCTTAGATTTGGGAAGAGTGAGCATATTATTGAAATATCAAAAGGTTATATTGTTGGTGACGAGGTTAATATTATTAGTGGACCTTTAGTTGATTACCATGGTAAAATCGTTAAAATAAATAGGCATAAACGTATTGCGTATATTGAGTTGAAGTTATTTGATCAGGTTACTACGGTAAAGGTAGGTTTAGAAATTATCAGTAAAGAAATGTAGAAAATATTTAGATAAATAAAAGATTTGAAAATTAGTTTCAAATCTTTTTTGATTAAAGAGAAGAAAAATCTATTTGATTACTAATAAATTCCATATCTTGAGGCAGTGGTGCCTTTACAATAATTGGGCTATTAGTAATAGGATGAAGAAATTCTAATTTATAAGCATGTAAAGCAGTACGCTTGATAAATTTACTTTTATATCCATATAAAGGATCGCTTAATAAAGGATGATTGATCGAAGCTAAGTGAACACGAATTTGATGTTTGCGTCCTGTTTCTAAATCACATTTACAAACAGTATAGTTTTTTTTGTGATTAGAAGCTAAAATTTTTATGTTTGTAATAGCTTTTTGACCACTTTTTGAAATTCTCATTTTATTTTGATGACGATCACGAGCAATTGTTTTATTAATAGTAATATCATGATCGATAATACCGTTACAAACAGCAAGATAACTTCTTTTAATTAGTTTATTAGCCATCATATTATCTAATAGTGGTTGAATAAGAGGGCACTTGCAAAATATTACCAGACCAGTAGTATCTTGATCAAGACGATGGATATGGCGAATCGTTAAGGCTTGATTTGTTTCTAGATAATAGTTAGCTACATAATTACATAATGTATTTAATTCTTTTTTTGTTTCTGGATATATAGTAGTGTTTATTGGTTTATCAACAATCAAAATAAAAGCATCTTCATAAACTATTTTTAAAGGAAATTCTTGAGGGAGATAGTCAATATATTCTTCATTAAAAGCTTTTATTTTAAATAGATCATTTTTATTTAGAGGATGGTTTTCATTTACATAGGTATTATTTAAAAAATATTCTTTATTTTGTTTTAATAAATGAATAGTTTTTTTAGATAAATGTAACCAGTCTAGTAATTCTCTAACTGTTTTATTGGTAAACTGTTCATCAATGATCAATGTTAAATAATTCCCCTGAATTTTATAATTCATTTAGTTCACCCCTATTATATATTTAAAGTTTTTGAATAAATCAGGTCATCTGCATTATAACATTATATTAAAATTATTAAATATTTATTTTATTACAGTTTTTATTTGTTTTGGCAAATTCACTTTTTAAATAACCGGAAGTAATTGCACCAGTCGGACATGCTTTTTTACATGATCCACAGCGAATACATTCAAAATAATTAGCATTTTTAACAGGATCGACCTGCATTTTACAAACTTTAGCACAGTTATTACAATGACAGCATTTTTCTTTATCTACGCGATATTTAAAGATTGAAACAGAATTAAACAAAGAATAGATGGCACCTAGTGGACAAAGATATTTACAAAACGGACGATAGATGATAATTGATAAAATAATTATTGATGCTAAAAGAAAATTTTTCCAGACATATAGCCAGCTAAGAGCACTATGCATCGATTTGTTTAATAAAACTAATGGAATTCCGCCTTCTAAAGTTCCTACTGGACAGATCAATTTACAAAAATAAGGCGTGCCTTGACCTAAAATATCTACTAAAAATAATGGCAGCAGAATTACAAAAATCACAAGAATAACGTACTTTGATTTTCGCAAAAGACGATCACCAGGAAATGTTTCTATTTTTTTGTAAAAAGGAATTTTATGCAGTAGATCCTGAATCAATCCAAAAGGACATAACCAGCCGCAAATTAAGCGACCTACTAGTCCACCAATAAATAAAAGGAAACCAATCACATAAAAAGAAAACTTAAAATTCCAGCTTCCAATAACGGCTTGAAGGGAACCGATGGGACAAGCTCCTAATGCTCCTGGACAAGAGTAACAATTCATGCCTGGGACACATAAGTTTTTTAATTTTCCTTTATAGATTTTCCCTTGAATAAAACCAATTAAATAACTATTAGTTAGTAACATCCAAAAAATTTGAATTCGATGTCGTACCCACTCTTTTATTTTTATATTTTTCTTATCCAATTCCAATACACTCCAAACAAATATTTATCGCTTTTGTAAATAATACAGCTACTTCACCGCGATAGATTCCTAATAACATCATTATGAGTCCTAAAACAGTTATTAAAAGACCGTTTGCACATGAACGAAAGCGCCTCATTAATCGTCCCTCTTTAAATTAGCTAAATTATCTTCTATTAATTTTTTCCAGTCTTCAAAATCACGACTGCCGCTGTAAGTTTCACCAACGATATTACCGTTTTTATCGACAAAGAAACTTTCTGGAATTGCTTCAATGCCTATTAATCGCCCATTCATATAAGTTGAATCAGGTATTAAAATAGGATATGTGGCACCGGTTTGTTTAGCTAATGATTGTGCTTTTTCAAGATATTCTTGAATAATATTGCCTTTTTCATCTAAGACATCCAATACTACTCCTACAACATTAACTTTTTGTTCAGCCATGGTAGTATGGATTTTTTCTAAGTCAGGAATTTCTGCAACACAAGGCGAACACCAGGTTGTGAATATATTGATCATCGTCAAATCATAATCTTTGAACATATCTTGATTATATTGTTTGCCGTTGATATCTTTAATAGTAAATTTACCTAGTGATGTACCAGTAAAATCGGATTGTAGAGATTCGTTTACTGATACATTATTTTTATCAATATTATTGTTATTTGAGGATTCGATAGAAGAGCAGGCACTTAAAGCTGTAAGCCACAGCATCCCAGCAATTAAAATTTTATTACTTTTTTTATTTTTGAATGTCATTTAAAATTACTCCTTTTCTTTTAGTATCGTTACATAATTAAGATAAAATCTTTATTAAAAATAACGAAGATTGTAAATTATATTTGTTCTATTCAAGATGGTTTTAATTGAATAGAACAAACTATTATAAAATTAGTATAATATAAATTATTAATATTATGAAGACTAAAATACAATATGCTTTTAAAAGGATGATTGCATATAGTAAAAATGATAAAAAAGTAAGAAGGATTTTATTAGTATGTGAATAAATTTAAGATAGTGTTGAAAGGGTAAATGTGTTTGATTAAAGTAATTTCTTGAAGAATTAATAAAGTTTAAATTAGGAAGTAGTATTTGTATCAACGCTGTTTTTTATGACAAATTAAGGCAATTTACTACATTGCCTAGAAAAAAAAGATATTATAGTATATAATTAATACGATAACGCTAAGAAATGAGGGAAAGTATGAAGAATATTACATTAGTTATTATGGCAGCAGGTATCGGCAGTCGTTTTGGTGGTGGGATAAAGCAATTAGCACCAGTGGGACCAAATGATGAAATTATTATGGATTATTCAATTTATGATGCAAAAGAAGCAGGTTTTAATAAAGTGGTATTTGTAATCCGTAAGGATTTAGAAGAAGAATTTGATCGGGTGATCGGCTCAAGAATCAAACAAGTTATCGATGTTGAGTATGTATTTCAGGAGTTAAATAATATTCCTGAAGTTTATCAAGAAAAATTAAAAAATAGAACTAAGCCATGGGGAACAGGGCAGGCTATTTTATGTTGTAAGGATGTAGTTAAAGAACCGTTTCTAGTAATTAATGCTGATGATTATTATGGTAAACAGGCATATAAAGAAGCATATGATTATTTAGTTAATGATCAGGTAAGTAATGGTAAAGAACAAATTGCCATGGTGAGTTTTATTTTAAAAAACACTTTAAGTGATAATGGTGGGGTAACTAGAGGTATCTGCAGTGTGAATGAAGATAATCATTTAATTGATATAGTTGAAACACATAATATTGAAAAAGGTAATAATTGTGCATTTGTAAAAGCGGGTGAAAATATGATCAATATTGATTTACAAGTGCCTGTATCAATGAATATGTGGGCATTACAACCAGGTATTTTTGAGATTTTAGAACGAAAATTTAAAGAGTTTTTATCTCAATTAGATGATGAAGATATAAAAGCTGAGTATTTATTACCGACAATAATAGGAGATTTATTGAAAGAAGAAAAAGCGGATGTTACTGTTTTAAAATCGCTGGACAATTGGTTTGGTGTAACTTATCAGGAGGATAAACAGTCTGTAATTGACAGTATTAAAGAATTGATTAGTGCAGGTATTTATCCAGATAAGTTATATTAAGAGATTATGAGAAATAATCTCTTTTTTAAAAGGAGAAGTGATGATGGAAATAGTTGAGATGTTAGAAAAGGAAATAAAAGCTGGTAATTTTATAATTATTGAATGTGAATTTGATTATCAGTGTTATCGAGCTTTTTTGAAAAAAAGCTTGCAACTAAGGAAGATTATTATCAAATATGACAACATTTTTGATGAAGCTTATTTAAAAGTATTTAATCGTTTACGAGATAGTATTTTAAAGGCATGGCGTATTTATGAAAAAGGTGATATACGAAGTGCCAGTAATATTATTTATAATATTCTTTTTTCAAATAAATATTTAAATCATTCTTTAGCTGATGAATTTGAAAAAGAGAGTAAAGTTGATTTATTGTATCGAGGTCGGATCATCAATGATCATGATTTGATTGATGCCAAAAGATTTGTGAAACAAATTTTTCATATTCCTTTTGATAAAAGAAATCTTGTTGGTAATGAAAGATATAGTATCTCAGGATTTCCTTGTTTATATTTAGCTAGCAGTGTTGAAGGTGTTAAGGCGGAATTGAATATAGATGATTTTACGGAAAATTTTTTTATTGGTGATTTTGAGGTTAAAAGACCGTTTAAATGTTTTGATTTAACACCATTCTTTTTAAAAGATCTTAAAAAAATGTCATTAATAGAGATAAAAATGGCAATGTTAAAGCTATTGTTATTGATGGCTTGTAGTATTAAAGTTAATAATAAAAAGAGTACTTATAGTTCAAATTATGTAATTCCTCAATTGGTTACAGCTTCAATTGCTAGTAAGCGTAAATATGATTATCGGTGTATAAAATATTTATCAATCAAAAGTTATGAAAATAAACGTTTTGATGATAATTATGTTTTTATTCCTGAATATCATCAGGATGAATTGTATGATCATAAATTGCTAAGTCTATTTAATATAACTCCTAATAAAAATTATAATATTTTTAAAGAATTGACATATAATTAATTTTAAAAGAAACAAAATATAAAAAGTAAAGGTGCTTTTTTGAATACATGTTGATATAAATATGAAAGGAATAAGACATTGAGCTTATTCCTTTTGCTTGTACACTGTTTTTAATAATAGTCTATTTTTTATTTGATAATTCGTTTAGAGCTTCAATTGCATAAACAGCTTTTTGTTTTAATGATTCTTCTAATTGGCTAATTGCATCAAGTGTTTCTTGAACAGATTCATTAATTCTAATTAATGAATCAAGATCATTAGCTAAACAAACAGCTTTTTTTAATTTCATTGCTTCAACACAAATGATTGAAGATAAAGAAGCTTCTATCATAGCTACTGATTGAATAATTGCAGTTAAAGCACAGCGTTGATCAACACAGTGAATGTTGTTGCAGTCTTCAATGCACCATTTGTCGTTACAATGTTTTTTATCATATGACTCCATTTTCTCATCTCCTTTCTAATTTAAGATATGTATTAGAAAGAAAATGAACTAGACGATTATAATAAAAGAACGCGATTTCACGTTCTTTTATTCTACAGTAACTGATTTTGCAAGGTTACGAGGTTTATCGACATCGCATCCTTTAATTTTTGCAGCATAATAGCCAATCAATTGTAAGGGAATAGCTACTAACACAGCTTGAAGAATCGGATTTACATTAGGCATATAATAAGTTTCATTAACATTACCGACTTCTTCACCTTCTAAGGTAAATAAGATAACTTTCGCTCCACGAGCAATCGTTTCTTGAATATTGCTGATCGTTTTAGCAGCAATATGCGGTTGTGTTGCAACAGCAATAACGACACTGCCATTTTCAATTAATGCAATTGGACCATGTTTCAATTCTCCAGCAATATAAGCATCGGCATGGATATAAGAAACTTCTTTTAATTTTAATGCCCCTTCTAAAACAGAAGCATAATCTAAACTACGTCCGATATAATAAGCATCATGCTGATCTTTTAAATAATTAGCATAATTTTCAAAAATCTTTTCATCTTTTAAAATATCTTCGATTTGTTGAGGTAATTTAGCAATTCCTTTAATAAGGTCTTTATAAATTTCGTCCTCTTTACCTAAACTTTGAGCAATATAGATTGCAAGTAATAGTAAAACAATTACTTGGGTTGTATAAGCTTTAGTACTGGCAACAGCAATCTCTGGTCCGGCGCAAGTATAAATAGTGGCTTCAGCTTCTCTAGAAATACTTGAACCAAGGACATTTGCAATTGCAAGAGTCGTTGCCTTTTTTTCTTTAGCTAATCTTAAAGCTGCCATTGTATCAGCAGTTTCTCCTGATTGAGAAACAAAGATACATAAAGTCTTTTCATCAATGATCGGATCACCATATCTAAATTCAGAGGCGGCCTGGGTAAAAGTTGGAATACCAGTAAGTCTTTCTAAAATATTAGCTCCTGATAAACACGCATGATAAGCGGTACCGCAGGCAACGAAGTATACCTTATTAAAAGTTGCAAAACGATCTTTTAAACTATCAAGTTCAGGTAGAATGATTTGATCTTCACCTTCAACACGTCCTCTAAGAGTTTCACTGATAGCATAAGGCTGTTCATGAATTTCTTTTAACATAAAAGTATCATAACCACCTTTTTGCGCTGCTTCATTATCATATGGGATATGAGTAGTCTTTTTATTGATCGTGTTACCTTGATGATCATAAAAAGTGATTTTATTTTTACATAATTTCGCAATTTCATAATCTTCGATGAAATAAACATCTTTAGTATAGTCCAATAACGCAGGAATATCACTTGCTCCAAAGCTGGCTTCGTCATTTATTCCTAAAACTAAAGGACTGTCTTTTTTGGTTACATAAATCGTATCTGGTTCTAAAGTTGAAACAATACAAAGAGCATAGCTGCCTTCAATTCGATCGATTACTTTTCTTAAAGCCTCAAGCATATCTCCTTGATAATAAGAATCTAATAAATGAACAACGACTTCACTATCAGTTTCACTATGAAAAGTATAGCCTTTAGCAATTAATTTTTCTTTTAACTCACGATAATTTTCAATAATTCCATTATGCACTAAAGAAATAGTGTTGTCATTATTAGTATGAGGATGAGAATTAAGATTTGATGGGACCCCATGAGTTGCCCAGCGAGTATGACCAATTCCCACACAGCCGCTAGGGACAGCTTGATCTAAACGATCAACTAGATTTTGAAGTCTTCCTTTAGCTTTGATCGTGAATAGTTTATCTTTATCAACAAGAGTCACTCCAGCTGAGTCGTAACCACGATACTCCAGCTTGTGAAGTCCTTGTAATAAGAATGGTAAAGCTTCTTCTTTACCTGAAAACGCAGTAATTCCGCACATAAAAAATTCCTCCATAATATTTAATTTTTATTATGTTATTAATGGAGGATACCGAATGAATTTGTTTAATGATCACTCATTATTTTTGTTCATTGTTTAGGTAGTATCATACCTCTAGGTCACCCGCCGAATATTTCGATAAACCTAGTCCTCGTCAACTAATTGAATTAGTCCTGGCGCTATTTTTTACTTGTCTCCTTAATAACAGTTGCTATTATATACAAATAGAAATAAAAAAGCAACCTAAATTATTATATGTTTTTTTGCTGAAAACGTTACCAAAATAAAAAAATTAAAAAATTGTTGTAATAATGAATAAAAAAATAAAATCAGTAAAAAATAAAAGTAATTTTACAATTAGTGATGTAAAAGATAATAGGAGGATAAAAAATATGAGTATTCATGATAATTTAGCTGAAATCAGTAAATCATTAGAAAACCTTGAAGAAACAGGCATTTATGATGTAGAAAAATACAGCTGTTCGTTAAAACATTTAACAAATCAGTTAGAATATTTTTACTGTCACTTAGTTAAAGATGGGGGTCGTGATATTGACAGTACATATTATCATTTACCTTGTCGACCTAAAATTCATCAGTTGGCTTATTTCAATATCGGCCGTGGTTTTCCTAAAGAACTAATGGATGGACATTGGTGTTATGTACTTAAAGATTTAGGGTATAAAATGTTGATCATTCCCTGTACTTCGTTGAAAGGAACTAGCTGTAATCCGGAATTTGAACTTGATATTGATGTAATGATGTCAAAAACCAAAACAAAGAGTCGTTTACAATTAAGTGAGATTCGTTGTGTGGATATGCAGCGTTTAGATTTAAGAAAACCGTTTTGTGAAGTTTTAAGTAATCGTCAGGAAATTATCGATTATGTAGAAGAGCATTTATTAAAATAAAAAAAGAGCCTAATCAATAGGCTAATAAACTAAAATAAGTAAAATGATAATTAGAATAAGACAGCAAAATAATAAAGCCATATGATCAAAAATACTAACTAAAATAGTTGCAATAATGGCACCTGAAATAAAAGAAGCAATGATGATCAAATAACGAAAACAATGACTTAAAGCATCTTTATCGTCTTTAAATAAATAAGAAGCTAATTTTTGTCCCGCGGATCTTAAATTACCTGTACACATAGTTGATGCATAAGGTAGGCCGTTTGTGGTCTTAAAAGCATTTACTTGTAAAGAACAAACTAAACCGATTGTAACATTACAAATTAGATTTGGGACATTTTTAGGAAGAAAAGCAATTACTACTAGAATGATGATCTCAATAATGATGATCAAGTGCTGCCATTCGATATATTGAACTTTACTTAATTTATGTTTTATATATTCACTAATGATAATTCCCAAAAAAAAGGCTGATATAGGAATCAAATAGTAAAAAGCACCAAGATAATCCTGATTAGCTAATTTTAACCCCATTAAAACCATATTCCCAGTTTGGGCATTGGCAAAAACATTACCTTTTAGAATGTAAGTATAAATATCTAAAAAACCCCCAACTAAAGCAAGTAGAATGCCGATAAGCAGTGATTCGTGAATCGTTGCTTTAAAAAAACTTTTGATCTTCATAGACAAAACATGTAGCTTAAAGCTACATGTATTTTTATAAGTTTAATAAGCGTTTAGTATCGCGAGCGATAACTAACTCTTCATTAGTTGGGATTACAAAAACTTTTACTTTTGAATTAGGGGTGCTGATCAAACGATCGCCTTGACCATTTACATTAGCATCTTCATCAATTTCAATACCTAAGGCATCTTTTAATAAATCACAAATTCCTTTACGAGCAAAGAAAGAATTTTCACCAATTCCAGCCGTAAAGCAAATTGCATCTACACCACCTAAAGCAATGAAATAACGTCCAATATAAGCAATGACGCGGCGATAGAAAATATCGATTGCCAACTGGGCTCTTTCATTTCCTTCCATCGCAGCATTTTGAACATCTCTAAAATCACTGGATATTCCTGAAATACCTAATAACCCTGATTCTTTATTCAACATCTTGATAACTTCTTTCATATCCATACCGACTTCTTCGATCAAATAATCGATTACCGAAGGGTCAACATCACCGCTACGCGTTCCCATCATGATACCTGCTAATGGTGTAAAGCCCATTGAGGTATTTACAGAGATTCCATCTTTAACAGCACTTAAAGATCCGCCGGCTCCTAAATGAGCGACAATGATTTTTGAATGTTCAGGATTTCCCATCATTTCAATGCAGCGATGAGAAACATAGTAATGACTAGTTCCATGAGCACCGTATTTACGAACTTTATAATCAGTATAGTATTTATATGGAATAGGATAAATATAACATTTTGGTTCTAATGTTTGATGGAAAGCTGTATCAAATACAGCTACAGCACCAGCATTAGGAATAGCTTCTTTAAATGCATAATACCCTGTTAAATGAGCTGGATTGTGTAAAGGTGCAAGTGATTTTAATTCATCAATTTTATTTACAACATCTTCATCGATAACTGCTGATGAGCTGAAATAAGCGCCCCCTTGAACAACACGATGTCCAACCCCTTTGATTTCATTTAAATCTTTTACGATTCCTTTTTCGATTAATGTATCTAATAAAAGCTGCACTGCAACTTTATGGTTTTCGATCGAACTAGTTGTAACGGTTTTTTTACCATTGTATTTGATCGTAAAAATTGAATCATTTAAACCAATTCTCTCGATTACCCCAGAAGTGATAACAGATTCATCATCCATTTCAAATAATTGAAATTTTAATGAAGAACTACCTGCGTTTACAGAAATAATTTTTGCCATTTTCACAAAGCCTCCTTAATCTATGGACATTATAACACCATTTTATAAAATTGCTAGTTAAATGCATAAGCTTTATTGTTTTTTTCTTGCTATTTTGTCGATAACATTTATAATATAAATGAGCCAGGGGCGCGTTAGCTGAGAAAGGATAAAACCTTGTCCCTTATCATCTGAACTGGGTAATGCCAGCGTAGAGAGAGCAATTTTAAATTATTTGCTTTTTTACGCTTGTAAAAAAGCTTTTTTTAATTTTGTTTGGCTCTTTTTATAAGAAAGGGGAAACAAAGAAAAATGAAAAACAAAAAATTTGAAATCAACACCAAGACCATGACTTATATGGCAATATTTGCAGCATTACAAATTGTTTTAGAATATCTAACTCAATTTACACCAACTATGCCACAAGGCGGAAACGTTGCATTTTCACTAGTAGTATTGATGCTTTGCAGTTATTTGATGGGAGCCTGCTATGGAATCGTCGTTTCGTTAGTTTGTGTCGGATTACATTTTGTCTTAGGATTAGCGACTTTTTATGGCGCACTATCAGTAATATTTGATTATTTACTGCCAATGGCAATTGTGGGAATGGTTGGATTTATTCCCTTGATCAAGATCAAAAATTTTGATCTTCCGATTGGAATCATCATTGTAATGATATTAAAGACGATTTGTCATTTAATTTCAGGATGGTATGCTTTTGCAACACCGTTACAAGCAAATTTAGCTTATAATGTTCCATATAATCTAGCAACTTTAGTAGCTTGCTTTGTTTTATTTGTAATTCTATATCCACGATTAAAAAATACAATCAAATAATAGTCTTTTAAATCTCATTACCAGTTAGTGAGATTTTTTTGATTGGTATCAAGAATTAAAGTTACATCTTTAAAAAGGCACTCAATTTGTGTATAATGTTACTGTTATAAAAGAGAGGTAGTAAAAGATGTCAAATTCCCTGATAGGAAAAAAAGTATTAATTCATTGTTATAAGCATGATGGAAGTATTCATCGTTGCTGGTCCAAGGGATTTATTTTAGATGAAAATGAGGAACATTATTGCAATAAATAATCGTACTTTGGTAACGGAAGCAGATGGGAGAATGTGGCATACAAGAGAACCGGCGATTTGTTATTTTCCTAAGAAAAAATGGTATAATGTTATTTGTATGATTCGTAAAACGGGAGTCTATTATTATTGTAATATTGCTTCTCCAACTTTATATGACGGTGAAGCTTTAAAGTATATTGATTACGATTTGGATCTAAAGGTATTTCCTGATGGGAATTACCGAATCTTAGATGAAGAAGAATATAAGCAGCATGCAAAACAAATGAATTATTCAAAAGAATTAGATAAAATATTGAAAAAACAGTTAAATATCTTAATTGATCGTGCTTCAAAGGGTGAAAAGCCTTTTAATGAAGACTTTACTAAACACTGGTATCATGTTTATGAAGATTTAACATAGGGAGGTAAAGATGGAGAAAGTAATCAAAGTAAATAATCTCGAAGAAACAATTGAATTAGGCAAAAGATTAGGCGAAAGCTTAAAACCCCAAATGCTGATTACTTTAAGCGGTGATCTAGGGGCTGGTAAAACTACTTTTACTAAAGGAATTGGTTTAGGATTAGGAATTGAAAAGATTATAAATAGTCCTACTTTTACCATCTTAAAACAATATCATGGTAGATTGAATCTATCACATTTTGATGCTTATCGCTTAGAAGATCAAGATGCTGATCTAGGTTTTGAAGAAATTTTTGATAGTGATGATATTTGTGTGATTGAATGGGCAAAATTTATTGCTGATATTTTACCAGTGGAGAGATTAGAAATTATAATTAAAAAAATCGATGAAGATGCTCGTGAGTTTACTTTTAAAGCAGTAGGTTCTAAATATGAACAATTGATGGAGGACTTTAAATGAAAACAATTGTAATGGATACATCAAATATTTATTTAGTAATAGCTTTGTATGAAGATGGTCAATGTATTGATAAATATCAAGAAAAAGGCAATCGGCGCCAGTCAGAATATGCTTTAACATATTTAAATGAGATGTTAGAAAAAAATAATTTTGATGTTCTCGATGTTGATGAAATGATCATCACGATCGGTCCTGGTTCCTATACCGGACAAAGAGTTGCTTTAACGATTGCTAAAACTTTAGCTGCGATAAGTAAGATCAAAATCAAAGCAGTATCTTCTTTGCATGGTTATGTCGGAAAAAATAAAGCAATCAGTGTTATTGATGCCCGCAGTAAAAAAATATTTGTCGGTGTTTATGATAATAATCATAGCGTTGTCGCTGATCAAATCATGTTGATTGAGGAATTTGCGACTTTTAAAAAGCAGTATGCAAATTACCCTGTTTGGGGTGATAGTGAAATAGTGGGTCATGATAAAGTTGAAATTGATTTAAGTAATAATATATATCAGGCAGCTAAAAGTGTCGATTATGTAAAAGATGTCGATAATCTAGTACCGCAGTATTTAAAAGATGTTGAGGCTAAAAAGATATGCTGATTAGACGGATGGATCTTTTAGATATTGATAAAATCGTCGCTTTAGAGCAGGAACTGTTTAGCTCCCCTTGGGATAAAGAAGCATTTTATTATGAATTAGAAAAAAATGCGTTTTCAACAATTCTAGTTTTAGAAGATGAGTTAGAAATAATTGGATATATTGGGATGTGGTTATTAGGGGATCAGACGCAAATAACGACTTTAGGGATAAAGAAAGCGTATCAGGGTAATGGTTATGCTAAAAAATTGATGGATAAATGTGAAGAAATCACAAAAATGATGGGATATGTTAATATTAATTTAGAAGTTAGGGTATCAAATCAAAAAGCAATTAAACTGTATGAAAAATGTGGTTTCAAGATCGTAGCAATTAGAAAGAACTATTATCAGGATAATCATGAAGATGCATATTTAATGATAAAAGAAATGGAGGTATAAAGATGTCACTGATTTTAGCAATCGAATCAAGTTGTGATGAAATGGCAATGGCAATATTAAAAGATAAACGGGAATTTTTATCAAGTGTAGTAGCTTCACAAATTGATGTTCATGCTCTATATGGAGGCGTCGTTCCAGAAATTGCCAGTAGAAAACATGTAGAGTGTGTAAGTCTAGTATTAAAAGAAACTTTAAAAAAGGCCAATATCACGATTGATGAAATTGATGCCATAGCGGTTACTAAAGGACCAGGGCTGGTTGGATCACTGCATATTGGTTTGCAGGCGGCTAAGACGATAGCCATGGCATATCATAAACCATTGATCGGAGTTCATCATATCGCCGGACATATATACGCTAATAATTATAATCAAGATATGATTTATCCAAGTTTATGCTTAGTTGTAAGCGGTGGACATAGTGAACTGGTTTTGTTGAAAGCACCATTTGAATTTGAAGTAATTGGGATGACTTTAGATGATGCTGTTGGTGAGGCTTATGATAAAGTAGGTCGAGTATTAAACTTACCATATCCTGGTGGACCGGTAATCGATAAGATGGCAAGTGCTGGTAAACATACTTATGATTTGCCTGTTCCTTTAGATGATGATAGTTATAATTTTAGTTTTAGCGGGTTAAAATCAGCAGTAATTAATTTAAATCATAAAGCTAAACAGCGTGGTGAAATAATAAATAAAGATGATTTAGCTGCTTCTTTTCAAGAAGTCGTGATTGAAGTTTTGGTCAATAAAACAATTAGAGCCGCTAAAACTTATGGGATAAAACAAGTAATGCTGGCTGGTGGTGTCAGTGCTAATCAGGGATTAAGAAAAGCTATGGAACAGCTGTTAAAGATTTAGATGGAGTTGAATTATTATTACCGCCAATGAGCTGTTGTACCGATAATGCGATGATGATTGCTTTAGCAGCTAAAGAAATGTATGATTTAAAAATGTTTAGTGATTTATCTTTAGGGATAAAACCTAATTTGGATCTTGAAAATGAATCGGTTAGTGAGGTAAATCGAAATGGATAAAAAAATCTCTAATGCGACGATGTCGCGTTATCCGGTTTATTTAAAAGCATTAAGAAAGATGCAGCATGAAGGAAAAGAAAATTGCTTATCTAGTGAACTATCAGAATTAACCGGAATCCAGGATACCACGATTCGTCGGGATTTTACTTATTTGTCAAAAACAGATAATTTTGGACAACGGGGTAAAGGTTATGACGTTAAACACTTGATCGATGGCTTAAGTGAAGTGCTTGGGTTAGGTCTAGATGAGTCGATTATTTTGATCGGAGTCGGAAATTTAGGTAGTGCGATCTTAAAATATAATCGCTGGCAATATACAGTCGGGAAAATCGTTTGTGGTTACGATCAGGATAAAAATAAAGAGGGTGAACGTTTTGGGGTCAAATTATATAATATCGATGATTTAGAAAAAACGTTTCCTAGAGATTGTAAGATTGCGATTCTGGCTATTTCAGAAAATGTTCAGGCAACGGTCGATCGTTTGATGGATCTAGGAATAAAAGGAATCGTTGATTTTACTCATACCCATTTTACGGTTAGACCAGGGGTTGAAGTACAGCAGGTCGATGTAGTTGTCGCAATTCAAGAATTAGTAATTAAGATGGATTCAAATCAGCAATAATACTTGAATAGTCGCGTAAATAAAGTATATAATATGTAAAACTAGGAGGATTAATATGTTTGAATTTATAACGGTTAGAGAACTATATGAAATGTTTTTAAGTAACCAGGTAATGGATTTAGAGGGTTATGAGTATGTTGAACTTGAAGGATGGGTTCGAACTAATCGTAATAGTGGTAAATTAGGGTTTATTGCACTTAACGATGGGACGTATTTTAAAAACTTACAAATTGTTTACACTGAACAAGGAATTGAAAATTATGCTGAAATTGATAAGTTATCAACAGGAAGTGCAATCAGAGTAGTTGGTAAATTGAAATTGACGCCAGAGGGAAAACAGCCATTTGAAGTTGAGGCAACAGAAATTGAAATTGAAGGTCGCTGTGATGAAGATTTTCCTTTACAAAAGAAACGGCATTCATTTGAATATATGCGCGAAATTCCTCATTTAAGACCAAGAGCTAATTCGTTTTACGCAATTTTTAGATTACGTAGTGTATTGTCGATGGCGATTCATGAATTTTTCCAATCACAAGGATTTGTTTATGTTCATACACCAATCATTACTAGTAATGATGGTGAAGGTGCTGGAGAAATGTTTAGAGCAACAACGATCGATGATACAAATTTCAAAGAAGATTTCTTTGAAAAAGAGGCTTTCTTAACAGTTACTGGACAATTACATGTTGAAGCATTTGCGATGGCTTTTAGAGATGTGTATACATTTGGACCAGCGTTTAGAGCAGAAAATTCGAATACTTCTAGACATGCTAGTGAGTTCTGGATGATTGAACCAGAAATAGCTTTTGCAGATCTTGAAGATGATATGGATCTTATTGAAGATATGGTTAAATATTGTATTGATTATGTTTTAGATAATGCACCTGAGGAAATGAACTTTTTTGCATCGATGATCGATAAAGATTGTATTGAGCGTATTACTAAAGTAAGAAATAGTGAATTTAAACGAATGACATATACAGAGGCAATTGAAATATTAGAAAAAGCAGATGTTAAATTTAAAAACAAAGTATCTTGGGGAATGGATTTAAACAGTGAACATGAACGTTATATTTGTGAGCAGGTTGTTAAAGGACCGGTATTTTTAACTGATTATCCAAAAGAAATCAAAGCGTTCTATATGCGTTTAAATGATGACAATAAGACTGTTGCTGCTTGCGATTTGTTAGTTCCAGGAATTGGTGAATTAGTTGGTGGTAGTCAGCGCGAAGAAAGATATGATGTTTTAGAGAAAATTATGGACGAGAAGAAAATGAGTAAAGAAGGATTACAGTGGTATATGGATCTCCGTCGTTTTGGGGGTTGTAAACATGCTGGATTTGGTTTAGGATTTGATCGTTTCTTAATGTATTTAACTGGTATGCAAAATATTCGTGATGTTGAACCATTCCCAAGAACACCAAGAAATTTGAAATTCTAAAAAGCCTATTTTTATAGGCTTTTTCTTTTAAAATCGTTGAATTAATATATTTTAATTATTTATTCTTTACTTGATTGCGGTATAATATAAAATAGGAGGCGATAAAATGAATGAGTATGATTTGATCAACTGTTATTTGAATTTGATTTATGATAATAGTGTAACTTATTTTAGTCGCATTCTTGATGGATATCGTGGCTTATGTCAGTTTAGAAAGTGGATGTATAAACGTAATATTAACATAAATGCAATTGAAAATATTGGTTATGATACATTTATGGCAATTATTAAAGCTAAGAGGGTGGAACAGATAATTGATAAATTTGATCCTAAGCACTATCAGGAGTTAATTGATTATATAAAGGTGGAAAGAGATAAGTATCAAATTGTAGCGTTATCTAGTTTTAATTATGATGAGTCAATCAATATTTATTTAACTTCGACCCAGCTGGTTGAAGATTTAAGTAGTGATAAAGTAAGTGTATTAAATTGTCATAGCTTATTAAAAAAGAATGATCTATCATTTTATGGTCCGTATAAGCATTTTGTTAATGCTTTGTATCAAATTGATCGCTGGCCGGGTTTATTAATTTTTAAAGGTGATGATTGGGCTTTTGTACCGGTATATACGATCAAAGATATTGAGGATGCAATGTTCAAAATAGAACATGGGACGATTTTTTCAAGTAAATATTTAAGTCCTTATGATAGTTATTTTGTTCAGTTGAGTGATTTGCATTTAGGAAACAAAAAGAAAAATCAGGGTCGTTTGGCTTTAGAGGAAAGTTTAGATGATACTTGTAAACAATTACGTTCATATTATCAGTTAAAGTTTTTAATTACTGGTGATTTGATGAATTCACCAAATCAAAAGAATATGTATGAAGCATCAGGGTTTATGAAATTATTAAAAAATAGGTATGGGGGCGATGTTTCGTTTATTTTAGGTAATCATGATGTTATTGTAAATGGTTTTAATATTTTTAAGAAACAAAAGAGTAAAGTGATTGCTTTTTTGTTGAATGAAAGTATTAAAGTATTTGAAGAAGAAAAAATTATTTTAATTAAAATCGACTCTACAGTTGAAGGGAATCTAGCCCGGGGTAAAGTGGGACAAGAGCAGTTAGCTAATATTGATGAAGAATTAGAAAATATTCCTAATTTAAAAAACTATACATTAGTAGCAATGTTGCACCATCATTTATTTCCGATTACAAGAGATGAGTTTTTAAAACAGAGATGGCGGGAAAAGATGTTTGTTGGTAGAATTATGGATAGTTCTAAGGCCTTAGTTGATAGTCAGGAACTAGTTGAATGGCTTCGAAAACATCAGATCCAGTATGTTTTACATGGTCATAAACATTTACCGTTTTTTACGGATCATGATGGGATGTATGTAATTGCTGCAGGTTCTTCATGTGGTAGTGGAGCTAAAGAATGTGATAGTCGTTATTTGAGCTATAATGTATTGAAATATGATCATCGTTATAAAAGATTTAAGTATTGCTTTATTATATATGATGATATGACTTTACAAGATCGACAAAGAATTATAGTGAATATGTTTTAGGAGAAGAAGATGAAGTTAGTTGATGGAATGAAAGATGAAAAATTAGGGAGTGCAATATTATATAATTTCACAAAGGGATATGGTTCTGTACCAATGGATCTTTATAATATAGTTTTACCTTTATTGTTTAATGATATTTTTAGGGAAGAAATAAATAAGTTTGATACTTTTTTAGATTGTGTCAAGTCTTGTTCGGTAATAGATCCTAATTTTACGGATAAGATCATGGCTGATATTGAAAAGATGGATGATATGACTAATCGGGCGTTAGGAATTGCTTTATTGAATAAAGCTCTTAGTTTTAAAATTAATAGTGGTGTGATGAGTGGTAATTGGAAGCCATCAAAGATCTTAGATTTGAATGAAGCTATTTTGTTAGGTAAAATGTTAAGTGGAAAAACATTAAAAGATGTAATAGAGATTCTTCAAGAAGATTTAAAAATTGTTTTTTTGGATAGTGAGACATTAGGAAAGGATGTTGATTTGTCTAAATTAAATAAATATGGAGCTGTAACAGTTTATGATCAAAGCTCCAAAGAAGAAATAAAAGAAAGAATTAAAGATGCCAGTGTTGTAATTACTAATAAGCATTACTTAGGAGCAGAGCAGTTAAAAGATGCTTCAAAGTTAAAATTAATTTGTGTAACGGCAACTGGGGTAAATAATATTGATTTAGAATATTGTAATAAAGCTAAAATCGTAGTTTGCAATGTGAAAGGTTATTCTACAAATGCAGTAGCACAACATACATTTGCTTTACTTTTAGATCTTTATAATAAAAATCATTATTATCATAACTACATAGATTCTGGAAATTATTCTTCAAGTTCAATGTTCACTCATTTAGGTCATACTTTCCATGAATTAGCAGGAAAAACATGGGGAATTGTCGGAATGGGAGAAATTGGTCGTAAAGTAGCAAGTATCGCAAGTGCTTTTGATTGTAAGGTTCAGTATTTTTCAACTAGCGGAAAGAATAATCAACAAAGTTATCAACAGGTAGATTTTGATACGTTATTAAAAACTAGTGATATTATTTCTATTCATGCTCCATTAAATGCGCAAACGCAAAATCTTTTTGATAAAGAAGCTTTTAGAAAAATGAAAACTTCAGCATATCTTATTAATGTTGGAAGAGGTAAAATAGTAAATGAAAATGATTTAGTAGAAGCATTAAAAGAACATCAACTTGCAGGAGCTGGTTTAGATGTTTTTGAAAATGAACCATTTAATAATGAATGTCCTTTATTATTAATGAAAGATGCAACAAAATTGCTTATGACACCACATATTGCATGGGCACCGATCGAAACACGTAATCGTGTAATTGAAGAGGTTTGTTTAAATATCGAAGGTTATAAAAGTAATAAATTGAGAAATGTTTGTACTAATTTTTAAAAATATCTGTAATGAATAGGAAGTTTTCTTATTTGTTACAGTTTTTTATTGATTGAGTTTATTTAATGATTTTTGATATTTAAGATTAAAAGAGTATTTATATTATTAATGACAGAATTTTTTAAACAAATTTTTATAAAAATAATAAATTTATTTAATATAAAGTTATTATTAATAAATAAAATCAAATTTTTGATAATATAAACAATTATTTTAAAATATATTCTATTATTCCTACTAATATAGGGAATTTTTGCATTTGACTTGATAAATGAGAGTGCTATAATTAAAGTGTGTGCTACTTAATATTAAGATATGCACATCAATATACCAGTAACAAATAAAAATTTTAAAGAAAGGAGATTAATAAATTTTACGCGGATTAAATAGTCTAATTTATTATGGGAAAAAAGATGAAAAAATTAAAAAACATCAAAAAAATATTAATATTGCTGCTTGCCATAGTAACAGTGTTTTCTATATCTGGTGTGACAAGTTATGCAGAAACTAAACCATTTGGTGGAATAGACGTTGATTTAGATTCTAGTTTGCAAGAGTTAGATGGTCCAAGTGATGATTTTCTTAATGCTTTTGTAAGTGAAGAAGTTGCATTAACTACAACATCTTCGAATGTACGTATATACATTAATAACGGTACTATTTATGGTACACCAGAACAAGGTATAAAAGCAATTTATGAATCAAATATAAAATTGACTCATGCAACAAATTTAACGTTTGATTTTGGATCACAACTCGAACGTAATTTGAATGAATATACATTTGTGAATAAAGTTCCTGAATCTATAAATGTTCCAGTACCTTTTTATTTTGAAGAAGGTGAAAAAGATCCAACAGGCTGGATTTTTGAAGGAAGTCCAAAAGAAGGATATACTAATACAGCAGTTAATGTTGCTAGTTTGCGGACATATTTTAATAGCATGGATGTATTAACGAAGGGGTATACATTTAAATCAGATTCATTTCTTTATACTCCACAAACTGGATATACAAGTTCTAATGGAGAAAGAAGATATACAACAAATAATGCTGCTTGGCAGTTTAGTGTTCCAATGAATGTTAAATATACTGTTGATATTAAACCTATTACTGCTGGGGGAACACCTACGATTGGAGGTAATAATACGCCAGTAAATGTTCCAAAAATTAGTGAAGTTAATAAAGAATTTTTCAGAAATGGAAATATCAACACTTATGAAAACGATTACACTGCTCCTGAAGGAACTACTGATCAAGCATTATTAAATTATGGTGATAGTTATAATGTTGCAACAAATCCTATTGATGAAAGTATTGTAGTAATGTCAACTAATGTAACAGTTGCTGATCCTTTAACTGGTGAAGGAAATCAGGCAACAGATATTGGTACTGTTAGTGGACAAACTAGCATAGAAGTAGCATATGGGAAAAATATTGTTTTTACAAAAGTTGATGAACATGATAAACCTGTTGCAGATGCAGAGTTTACTGTATATGATAATGGTAATGCTATTGGTAGTGCGACATCAGGTAGCGATGGAAAAGTAAATCTACCAACTTTGCGTATGCCTAAGGTGGGAGAAAATGCCACTTATACTATGAGGGAAACGATAACACCTGAAGGTTATGTAGAAAATGATGTTGTTTATACAATTACTATTGATGACGAAGGTAATGCTACTATTACGGGGGATGGAGCTGAAAATGGTAAAATAGTAAATCTTAAACCATTATCAATTTCTAAAACAAGTAATCCTAATTCTGGTGAATATGTTAAAAAGGGTCAAAAAATTGATTATATTTTAACAATTGAAAATACTTTTAGTAAGCTAAGAGATATTGTTGTTACTGATGAATTACCTGAAGGTGTAGTATATGATACTAGCCAGCCATACAGGATTTATGATAAAGATAATAATCTTATCGCAACTGGAAGTCATTGGAATGAAAGCTGGACAGGTCAAATTGCTGCTGCAACAAAAATTAATGGGGATGACGGTGAAGATATATATATAAATGGTAAACTAACCATTATTATCCCAACAGTTGTCACAAAAGAATATGATCCTGTGAATATGGAAGAAAATATAATTACCAACCAAGCAAATTTAAAAGCTAAAGAAAATAACTGGTAATACAGAAGAATATGAAGATACACAGTATACACAAGAAGTTACACATTATATTACACCTAAAGTAAGTTATACGATGAACAAAGTTCGTGTGACGGAACCAAAAGAAGGCTTAAAAGGCTTTGTAGCTGGAGCTGATGAAAAAATTAAATATGAAGTAACATTCGAAAATACTGGAGATCTTGATTTAAATATCAATTTAAATGATGTATTTGAAAATGCTAATTACTTCACATTTGTTGGTGATAGTACAGCAAATATAACACTTGAAAAAGGTAAAACTAAGACTGTAACATTCATAGCAACAGTAAATGAAGGTACACCATCTAATATTGATAAAGGATATTTGAATACGGTAACCTCAGAAGGAACAGCTACATATACTGATCCAAAAAGCGGTAATGATGTAACGATTGATAAAACAACGCAAGAGGATTTAGAACAAACAAGTACTGCTAATACACCAGTAATTGAAGTAAAGGATCCAACGATTACAAAGACAAGTGATCCTGTATCGGGGTCAACAGTAGCTAAAGGTGACAAGATCACATATACATTAACAATAGAAAATCCATATGATGTTGAAAGAGAAATAGTAGTAACAGATAATCTACCTGATCAAGTAAAAGCGGATGGAAAATATACGGTTAATGGAGTAGAACAAGATCAGGCTTGGAATGGTAGCTACGAAGGAACGATCGAAGCTAATGGAAAATTAGTAATTAAAATTCCAGTAGAA
>BAHP02000135.1 GCA_000508865.1 Clostridiales bacterium VE202-01 | reverse complement strand
ATTCTGTTACTGAATATCCTTAGAATAAACAACAAGTCCATCTTTAATGGTTTTTAAAATATTGATTTTTAAAATTTCATCTATAGCTACCTTGCAGGGATTCTTATCTAAAATAATTAAATCAGCAATTTTACCCTCAGCAATAGAACCTTTGACTTTTTCTTCAAAATATTGATAAGCCGCATTTATCGTAACGCCCTTTAAAGCATTGTATCTTGAGATTTGTTCATTTTCACCTAAAATAATTCCCGCTTTAGTTTCTCGTTTACAAGCACACCAGACACTTTCAAGCATATTAGGGGGAATTACTGGACTATCTTGATGAAAAGTATATGGAAGTTCTTGTTTTAAAGCACTGTGAATACAAGAAATCTGGTGAGCTCGCGGACCAAGATTTTTTAAATGAATATCACCCCAATGATAAAGATGATTGACAAAAAAACTAGGAATCATGTTGATCGTTTTTAATTGCGGTAGTTGATCGGGACGTAAAGTCTGGCAATGAATCATGACGGGGCGAGTATTAGTAGGTCTATTTTTAAAAGCATCTAAAAGCTGTTTAGCGGCCCTATCACCATTACAATGGGTTATTAATTGAACATTGTTTTGTAAAATATAATCTACATATTTAATAACATCCTCATCTTGATAAATAGGATAGCCGCAATAATCACCACTGTCTAAATATGGCTGACTTAACCAGGCTGTTTTCCCCTGAGGAGAACCGTCGAGGAAAAGTTTATAACCACCTAATTTAAAATGATTTTGATATTGATGATATAAAGTATTTTCTTGATACAATTGCTGATGATCTTTAATATCAACATAACCAACAACATCTAAAAATAACTTATTTTCTTTTGCTAATGAAGCTAATAAAGAAAATTCTTCTTCTTTCATATAACCTTCCTGAACAGTCGTTATACCATAACTGGCATAAATTTTTAAGGCTTCGAGACATTGTTCTTTTAAATTTGTATTTGTTTCATCATTTTTTGAAGCAATCATAAGATAAGCCTGTTCTTCAAGATAACCATTTAATTGCTGGTTTTCATCACGTCCATATTTTCCCCCAGCAGGATCACTAACACTATTATCTATTTTAAATAACTTCATAGCTTTTGTATTTATAACTCCCATGTGTCCAGATACATGAGAAATCATTACTGGATAAGCTATTTGATCAAGATCTTTAGCTAAAGGATGACGAGATTCTTTTAAAGAATTATGATCATAGCCAAATCCCACTAACAATTTATTTTTTTCTGGATTAGTTATCTTGATATATTGATTAAAACGAGAAATTATTTCTTTAATACTGGTACTATTACTCAAATCAACTAAGTTTAATGTTTTAGCTAAAGATACAAGATGACTATGACTATCAATAAAAGAGGGCATTAGACAATTATTGTTTAAATCGATTAATTTTGTATCATTAGGAATAACTTGTTTTAAAGTGACAAGATCACCACATTTTTTTATAATTCCATCTTCAACATAGATAGCCTCATAACTGCTGTTTTCCATCGTTAAAATATCGCCATTATAATATAATGTTCTCATTTTTTGACCTCCTAAATATATTATAGACGCACATATTTGATTTTATGTAAACTATAGTTAGGATTCTATTTAGATATTTTGACTTTCTACTAAAACACAATTTAGGTAATAATTGATTTTTGCCTCTTTGATCATTGAAATCAGTTCATCATTATAAGTTCCTGGTTGTAGCCAAATATGCTCAATTTTTAATTTTTGACATTCTTTAACATAATCAACACCAAATTTTGGACTAACGACAAATACAGCAACATCTATTTTATTTTTGACGGCTGATAAATCAGGATAAGTAGGGGTTCCTTCAATATCCCTATAAACAGGTGAAATTCCATAAACATTCTTACCAAGATCTTTTAAACATTGAAATATTTTATAACCATATTTTTCTTGGTTGTTGGTTGCACCGATAACAGTAAAATTTTTATGATCTCTTAATACATCTATAGCATTCATTTTTCTAACTCCTTATTAAGATAATAAAATTGGTTTTATTTGTTCAAGAGCCTCTGTTTTACTGAGCTCATTGATCATTTTGATCATTCCTGGTCCCATTGAAATCGGATACGCACTGATCAATCCATCATAAGTAATCACATTTCTAAATGGTAAGATCAGCATTTCTGTTAATGCTGGAGCAGGAATAATTTCTCCAATGTTGGAATAAAGGCCTTTTATTTTATAACTAACATTATTTTTTGTACAAACTATCGTACAATCTTGACGATGTTCAACAATAATAAATTGATCGATGATTCCAAATTTAAAATTATCAAGAATTTTTAATTCATCATCATTAAAATTAAAAGGATTATCTTTGATAAAATCATCAATGATATTACGATGGTTTTTAAATAAAGCATCACGAATCTTAGTTAATTTTTCAGATGGCAAGTCTTTTTTTCGATAGATTTTTTTTAGATTTGTTACACGTAATTTTTTATTGGCATATTCCAATAAACCTAGATATATTTTGAAAAATGTTTTGACATCATCTTCACACATGCGAGCATTGCTTTGAATTACAGGGGGATAAGCAGCGTCATCATTTTCAAAATAATCTGTTAAATCGGAAATTGGGTGGCCGTATAAAACAGCACAGGGATAATTGAAATAAGCTTCAGTGAATAAATCACAAAGTTCATCAAGATCAAAATCTTTCTGGTAAAAAGTTTCCTCTAACCATTCACAAAATGACTCTGGATCACAAACGGTGTTAACACAATTTCGAAAATTAGTAATGATAAATTCACTTTCATAAGTCATCAGATTTGCAGTCAAGAAGTTCGTAAAATCTGTATAACTTCGATGATCATACTTGTCACCAGCGATGAGGCGAAGGGTATTTTTAGAAAATATCTTATATTCAAAGATTGGATATTCTTCTTGAAGATCAAGAATTTCATTACCGATATTTTCTCCAAGATAGTCGTAATTTTGAATTATATCATCATCAATGTCAATAATGTGTTTAAGACTTTTTGCGGTAATTAGATAGTCATATAGTTCATCATAGTTTTTATCAGGATAATATTTTAACAGTATTTCAATAAAAGTATCGATGTTCATGATACCGTAAGCCATGATCATGCCTTTAATTATTTCATCTAATTCACTTTTTCTTTTTATTTTTTGTAAATCAAGTGTTTTTATGGCTTCAAGAATATATTCGCTTAATTCTTCAGGAATATAAAGGATATCATCGATAGTATTAAAGTTAGGAAGCAGAAGCATTTTTGTATATAATTCACGACTGATATTGTCATGACCAGCTTCAATTTGATTGTTTTTTTAAAGCTTTTTTTTAAAAATATTACTTCTTTATAAGTTAAAATATCTTGAATGTTTTTGATATTACTGTAAGTTTTGATGATTTCATCAAACATTTTATTACGTGTGATTTTTTTATATTCTTTAGGTTCTGTTACAATATTACAATAACAGTTGTAAATAAATTCTTTGCGGACAATAGTTCCAAGTTCTTTAAGTTTCATTTGTGTTTCTCCAATTTATAAATATGATGTCTTTATTTTTTACGTTTAGATTTATGACGAATCTTTTTTCTTGCTTGTTTTTTTACATGTTGTTTTGTTGAATGGTGATCTTTTTTAAAAAAAGAATTATGAAATGTATCTATTTTATTTTGATATAGATCATGAGTTTTATTATCTTTAGTTAAAGTATAATATAATGTTAAAGTGCAAAATAGTGATAATGTATCAAAATCACATTCGATTTCTGGATCGATATATTTATCTATTAATTCCTTAGCAAAATCGAGTTTATTTTGATGAATCAAGCTAGATAGGTAAGATTCAAGACAAGTATAATTAGAGCCATCTTCTTCAAGCCAATTATTATACCATTTATAAGCTTGATCATCTTCTTTTAAAAACACTAAACATTCACCATAGGCAGTTTTGAAATGGTCTAATTCATGATTATTGCAAGTAAATAAAGTTAGTACCTCATTCAAAAATTCTTTTTGCTGTAAAATGTCATGATTGTTGCATAGAGCTGTTAAAAAATCATCAAACCAGCTTTTTATTGTATCTTCATAATCGAGCAGGATTTCTAACCATTCAAGAGTAACTTTGAGTTGATTGCTTTGCTTAATAGCTGTTTTTATTTCATGCCATGCTGATGACCACAGTTTAAGACATTGATCAAAGTTATCATCGTGAAAATAGTCATATCCTTGGTAAATGAGTTCAGTTGTAGTAATTGTATTTGTTTTTGAGAGTTTAGCTAAGTCGTTAGCATAAGAAGTTTCGTTAAATGTAGTTTGATACATGATCATATTTCGAATATGTTTTTCTAAAACCTTGCCAATTAAATGTTTAGCTTCCTGCTTACTGCATCCTTCTTGTTGAAGCCTTATGTATGCTTCATTGGTGCATTGGGGTTTTTTCATTTTGATTTGATTTTCAACTACATTTTGGATTTCAGTTGTTAGAATTTTATTAGACATACGTTTCTCCTCTATCATATTTTAACATGTTAATAGTAAAAATTATAGATAAGATGTTTTAATATTAGATAATATTTAGTAAAATTTAGATAGTAGTAAATTCAAAGTTAAGTTTTAAAAAATATTAGCGGAAATAAAAAGGAAGTTTGAATTATGGGATTAAAAATTATTTATGGTGATGTTACTTTGATGGCAACTGATGCGATCGTTAATGCAGCAAATTCTGGTTTGAAGATGGGTGGCGGTGTTTGTGGTGCTATTTTTAAACGGGCTGGAGCTACTAAATTACAAGCAGAATGTAATTTGAAAAAATATTGTCCACCAGGCAGGCGGTAATTACTAATGGTTATGATTTAAAGGCTAAATATATTATTCATGCAGTTGGTCCTGTTTACCAGGATGGCAAACATCATGAAGCAGAATTGTTAGCTAGCAGTTATGAAAATTCGTTACTTTTAGCCAAGCAGTATAATTGTCATTCAATTGCTTTTCCTTTGATTTCATCAGGAATTTATGGCTATCCATATCAGGAAGCTTTAGATATTGCCAAAGATACGATCAAGCAGTTTTTAGCTGTTAACGAAATGGATGTCTATTTAGTGTTATTTAAATAAAAAGCTGTTAAACAGTTTAGACTGTTTTAACAGCTTTTAATAATTTTTGATACAATTCAAGATCTTCTTTAAAAGTATCAATAGAACTTTGCCAAAAAGCTTTATCTTTCAAATCAATATCAACACTTAAACAAACATCTTCTAATGACATTTTACCAGTTAAAGATAATAACTTTTCATAAGTATTACTAAATGCTGGACCTTCTTTTTGATATTTTGCATATAATCCCTTAGCTAGTAAAAGTCCAAAAGCATAGGGAAAATTATAAAAAGAGCAATCGGCATAATAGTAATGCGGTTTCCAAGTCCACATATATGGATGAAGATAATTATGATCTAGACCATCACCATAAGCATCAATTTGTGATTGAGTCATTAATTCTTTGATTTCAGCGACGGCTAGAGCACCATTTTCTCTCTTTTCAAAAAAGCGGCTTTCAAATAAAAATCTTGAATAAATATCAACGATTACTTGAGTAGCACCAGATAATTCATCTTCTAATAAAACTAGTTTAGTTTTATCATCGGCATCTTTTAAAGCGGCTTTGGTTACGATCGTTTCGCAAAAAGTAGATGCTGTTTCCGCAATTGGCATCGGATATGCGCTATTTAAAATCGATTCATTATTTAAACATTCACCATGAAAACCATGTCCTAATTCATGAGCCATCGTAATTGCATCAGCGAAGTTATTACCATAGTTTAAAAGAAAACGGCTTTCTTTGAGACTATGCAAATTACAACAAAAAGCGCCACCTACTTTACCGCTATGAGGGTAAACGTCGATCCAGTTATTATTGATTGCCTGGAAAGCAAAATCACCTAGATGACAAGAAAAAGTATTGAATTGTTTAATGATGAATTCACAGCTTGTTTCATAGGGATAGCTGATATTATCTTCAACTACAGGTGCATATAGATCGTACCATGGTAGACCGTTTTGATAGCCTAAGTGGTTTGCTTTGATTTTTAAATAATCTCTAAAAAGAGGAAGATTTTCATTTATTGTTTCAAGTAAAACATCTAGCGTTTCTTTTGACATTCGGGCATTGATCAACGTCCGTTCTAATTCATTTTTATACCCCCGCAGCTTAGTCGTGTATAAAACTTCACCTTTGATTCCGTTTAAACAAGCAGCGATAGCTTGTTCTTTATCTTGATAGCTGTTGATTTCTGATTCATAAGCTTTTTTCCTAGTTTCTTTATCTTTGCTATAAGCCATATTTAAAACTTCAGTTAAAGGGTATTTTTGATTATCAATATTGACTTCAATTGAAGAAATAAGCTGGTCTTTTAATTTACTAAAAGCGTTACTTCCAGTATTTTGCATATGGGCAATGATACTTTCGCTTTTTTTATCTAAAGTATATTTTTGGTTTTGTTGGATTTCTTTTAGAATAAATAGATGTTCTTTGATCAGTTTAGAATCAAGGGTATCTAAAGCAAAAGAAGCGATCCATTGTTGATTTAAAGTGTCGTCTTCGACAAATGACGCTAGTAGAGTGTCTAATTGATCACTATATTTTAAGGCATCTTTATTAGTGGTATCAACTGATAAAGTAAGACTGATGAAATTAGCTAATTTTTCAATCATTTCATTGATCGTTATAGTGTCTTTTAGATAATTTTCTAGGGCTTTAACATCATGATGATTACGATAAGTATTGATTTGATCTTGAATCGTAATGATTTTATTAAAATCATTAATAAAATTTGGATCATTAAATGATGTATATAATTTACTTAAATCCCATTCTTTCATTAATTAATCACCTCGAAGTTATTATACCAGTTTTTAAGTAAAGTATTGTAAAAAGATGAATTTAAATGATCAAGTTTTGCTTGTAAGATAGCTAAATAAAGCATCTTTGATCGGAGTTTCTAATTTATATGTAAACTGGATGGCCGAATTTTTATTGTCAGGGAGTTTTACATTGATAGGTCCATCTATCGCATGTAATCGTCCCATATAATAAAATTCTTTGGAAGTAGTATCATTTTTGTTCTTTCTTACAAATAAATGTATTTGGATATGGTTATTATCTTCATCATAAATTCTTTGGATTTCATCAGAATCTATGCTTCGATTTGGTTTAGAAAAACAAATCAGAGTGCTGTTATCAATAAATCGATGTAAATATTTACCGCCATGAATGGCATCATGATCATGATTGATGAAAACTGGCATCGTGTTAGTCCGCTGATCATATTTGTAGCCGCCAATATTAAGAGGAACAGCATTTACTTCCCAGTTTAATAAACGACAGACATCTTCATAAGTGTATTTTTGATATAGGCATAAATCAGTATTTTTATATCGATCATTGTAATATCGTTGATAACGGCTGATACCAAAATCAATTACTTCAAGCAATTGATTTTTAAAATCTTTGTCTTTTAATAAATTTTTTAATTGCGGATGAACATTTAAATCATCGTCAATAAAAATTGCATCTTGAAAAGTAGCTTTAGCTCCACCGGTGGCAAATTCTTGTTTTAACTGGTTGATAATAGGTAGATAATTTACTTCTTTAAATTCAATATTATAATCATGGCACAGCTGTTTTTTTAATAGTGTGATGATATTGTTTTTATTTTCGATACAGAGCTTAACAGCTAATAGTTCATGAATTCGTTTACCAGCTGCCAATTTGTTGGAAATATATTCAAGATATTTTTCTTGCAGTCTTGTAAATTTGATCGGATATTCTTTTTCATATTTGCTTAGAAATTTATGATAGGATCCAAGACTTTTGTTTTGAAAGATTCTTAAGGGATCGATTGAATCATATTTATCAAAATCTGATAAATTAGGAATTCTTCCTAATTTATCCTTTAACTGCTGATAACTGTCTTTGATTATTTTTAGATCATTAAATTTAGCTTGATTGATAGCTTCATAAATTTTCTTTTTAGAAATTAAATCAAAGTCAATCGTTGAAGCCCCAGGCAATAATAAACTACCTTCACTTACAAATCTCCTTAGACTATCTTTGTCATAAGTATAATTGCCACTTAAAGCAATCGGAATCAAAAAATTCTTTTCATAATTACCAATAAAATCAATAACGACAACATAATCTTTAGAAGCATTTTTACGTAAGCCGCGGCCTAGTTGTTGAACAAAGATAATTGCTGATTGGGTAGGACGTAACATGATGATTTGGTTTATTTTAGGAATATCGATTCCTTCATTAAAGATATCGACTGTAAAGATATAATCTAAATGATCATTTTCTAATTTATCAATGGCATTTTGGCGCTTTATTTCACTATCATCACTAGTTAAAGCAACTGTATGATAGCCTTTTTGATTAAATAAATTCGATAACTCTATTGCTTCATCTTTATGACTACAAAAAATCAAGCCACGTGCTTTATTTCCAGAATAGCCATATAATTCAATTTTATCAATGATATGGTTGACCCGAACTTCAGTAACGAGATTATTAAATGATGTTTTATCATCGATACTTATCCCATCAACAGCAATATCAGATATTCCATAATAATGAAAAGGACACAATAAATCATATTCCATTGCCTGCTGTAAACGAATTTCATATGCGATATTATAATCAAACATTTTATAAATATCAAAATGATCAGATCTTTCCGGCGTAGCTGACATTCCTAATAAAAATTGCGGTTTAAAATAATCAATCAATTCTTGATATGAAGTAGCACCAGCTCGATGAACTTCATCGATAATAATATAATCGAATGTATCTGGTTTAAATAACTCTCGATATTTTTGCTTATGAATAGTTTGGATCGTTGCAAAGATATAATCGCTGTTTATATCTTTATCATTACCAGTAAAAAGGCCAAAAGTATGATTTTTAATAATATTTTTATATGTGTTCATGGCCTCATGAACAATGTTTTCACGGTGAACGACAAAAAGCATTCTTTTAGGATCAGCATTTTTTACAGCAAAGGCACTTAAATAAGTTTTGCCTGTACCAGTTGCGGAAATCAGCAATGCTTTATCTTTTTTTTGGCTTTTTAAAGCGTTCAATGAAATAAGCGCTTCTTGTTGCATCAAATTAGGCTGAATGTTTTGGTGTTTATGATTAATGGGGATTGATTTAGGAATATATGTTTTTTCATATTCTTCTATCCATTCTTTAGTTAAAGGAACAGAATGTTGCCACTGCAATTTAAATTCATTATTTATTTCTTCAACAAAATCGTTACCACTATTAGCATCAATCATAATATTCCATTCTTGGTTTGTAGCTAAAGCTGACTGGGTCAAGTTGGAACTACCAATAATGATTTTATAATTGTTATTATTTTTAAAGATATAGCCTTTAGGGTGAAAGCCTATTTGTTCATCTTCATAAATGCGAACTTCAATATTATCAAATATTAGTAATTCTTTAAATACATTAGGGTGATTAAAACCTAAATATGTTGAGGTAATGATTTTACCTCTAATTCCTTTATCTTTTAAATCTATTAAAGTTTGTTTTAAGACGGCTAATCCTGATTTGTTGATAAAAGCGACAGAAAAGTAAAATGCCTCACATGCATTTAATTGAGTTATTAATTCGTGTGATACTTTGATACCTTGTTTGTAGTTGTTAAGTAGTAGCTTGGGTTGGGGGTTATATGTATGTAATTTTGGATTAGATTGTAAAGTTGAAGTCATTATTAAATTCCTCGTTCTTGTAGTTTTTTTATTATTTGGATATCAGCAGGAATCCAATTAATATTTTGTTCATTTAATGTAATCCATTTTATAGAAGTATGATCATTTAATTTAATATGATTATCTTTTAATGAGCATAAATAACAATTCATATCTAATATAAAGTTTGGATATTTATAATTTACATTCATAAAATATTTATCGACACTTATTGTTGTCTCTAATTCTTCTTGAATTTCTCTGATTAAAGCTTGTTTATCAGTTTCGCCAAATTTGATTTTACCACCGGGAAATTCATACATTCCAGCAAAAGCACCATTTTTTCTTTTAGCGATTAATATTTTATTTTCTTTTTTTATAATTGCCGCTACTACTTTTATAGTATCCATATAATTCACACTCCTGTTTGCTTATTATAACAATTTTAACTAGTTATTTAAAGAAAAGAACAATTACTTGTAATAATCAAGTAATTGTTCAAATGATATAGATATTCCTTTTTTAGATAATAAGTCTTTTCTTTCGTTATATAATTTTTCTAAAATAATCATTTTATCTTCTAAACGACCATAATGTAATAGATTATGACAGTGACTACATAATGAAACAATATTAGCTGTAACATCTAAGCTATATTCAAATTCTTTGTATTTTGAAAGAGGGATAAGATGATGCGGTTCTGTATATTCATATTTTCCATCTTTTCGTAAAAATAGTTTATGGGATATGTCATTTTCACATTTAAAATTTGCTTTTTTTTAAAGCATTTTTAGCTTTGTTATTATTTCTTTTAGGTCTAGGAATTCCAGTATTATTTGAAATTGTTAATTCAATATTTTCTGGTTTTTCAGATTCAATAAAACTTTCATTTTTAAAATCATCTAATGATGAATTTATTTCATCTAATTCTTCATGATCATAATCTAAATCTGATTCAATTGCTTCTGTTAATAAAGCATGAATAAAAGCCTTGGTTTTATTAAATTTTTCAGTTTCTTTTATTTTAGTAAGAAGATATTTAGCGTGTTCCAGATCTATTTGTGATAAATATCTTTGATTACCACTACCGTTTGAGTTAAAAGGGCCACCTTTTAATTGATGTTCTTTTAACCACTCTCGATGTTGTCTCATATCAAGAGGTGGTGTAAGTAAATTATAATCACAATCTACCATATAACCTTTATTATTCCAGATTTGTTGAGATTTTAATTTTTTTAATTCTTCAGGTTGTTTAGCTTCATAGCAGTCGCTTTGAGCAATACTAATAGCAAAAGTTTCTTGATTAGCACCATGAAAAATCAAATCGCCTTTTTGAACTTTAGACATATTTATATAACCTAAGTCATTTTCACCAGTTAATTTTTTTTGCGGTGACCATAAATATTTTCCATTTAGTTCTTGTTTTTTGCTTTGATTTTGAAATACATAAAATATCTTCATGCTCTAACCTCACTACTCAAATAATTTTTTTATATCAATCGTTAAAACATCACAAATTCTGTATAAAAGATCTAATGAAAAACTCTTATTACAATTTGGAGCTTCAATTTTACTTAAATAACTAATACTAATACCCACTTTTTCGCATAATTCTTCCTGAGTTAAATTTGCTTGAAGGCGATATTTTTTAATGTTAAGACCTATTTTTTTATATTCATGATCATAATTTTTCATATGTTAAAACTCCTTGTTTATTAATTAATTATACAAGGATAAAAAAACTTCTTATATTCACTTATAGTGAATGCATTTGTGAGAAAAGAGTTGATGTTTGAAGATAATTGTTATAAAAATGATTATTACATGTAAAATGTGATGTATATTTAGAATATAAATTTGATATTGTAGAAGATCTAATTTACAATTAGAACATATAGTTTATGTATAAAATTAAAGGAGGGTTAAAGTGGCTAAATTAGTACTAGGAATTGATATTGGAATTGCATCAGTAGGATATGGGTTGATTGATTTAGAAACAAGTGATTTTATTGATTATGGTGTGCGGTTATTTAAAGAAGCAACCGCTGAAGATAATGAAAATAGAAGAAATAAACGAGGATCTAGAAGGTTAATATCACGTAGAAAAAATAGACTATCTGATATGAAAAAATTATTAGAAGAGTTAAATATTTTTTCTAGTGATTATAAGGAATTAAATAACCCTTATGAAATTAGATGTAAAGGTCTTGAAGAAAAATTAACTAACCAAGAATTGACATGTGCCTTGATGCATATTACAAAGCATCGGGGAAGTTCTTTAGAGGTTGCTGAAGAAGAAAGTAAAAGTACTGAAAAAGGGACAAAGGCAATATTATCACAAAATTTTTTAGAATTAGAAAAAGATGAATATGTTTGTAAAGTCCAATTAAAAAGATTAAATGAGCAAGGATCATTAAGAGGCATAAAAAATAATTTTAAAACAAAGGATTATATTAAAGAGGTTGAAAAGATTTTATCAAATCAAAATATAGATGAAGATGGGATAAAAGCAATTATTTCATTGATTGGAAGACGTAGACATTTCTCTGAAGGGCCAGGTAGCAAGAAATCTCCTACACCTTATGGTCGCTTTTTCTATGATGAGTATGGACAATTACAGGAAATTGATTTAATTAAAAAAATGCGTGGTAAATGTAGTTTATATCCTGATGAATATCGGGCTCCAAAACAAAGTTTTAGTGCAGAATTATTTAATTTTTTGAATGATTTAAATAATCTTAGTATCGAAGGAGAAAAACTAACAGAAAAAGAAAAGCAAAATTTAATTAATATTGTTTTAAAAAAAGGAAATATTACAGTTAAAGGACTTGCTAAAGAATTAGGAGTATCTTTAGATAAAATCAGTGGTTTTAGGATTAATACGAAAGAGCAGCCACTTTTAACAGAATTTAAAGGATATAAAGTTTTAAAAAAGATTTTTGATAAAGCTGGAAAATCAGATTTATTGATGGAGACAACATTATTAGATGAGATTATTTTAATTTTAGTTGAAACTAAATTATTGAAGAACGAATTGAAAGATTAAAAAATTTAAATATTAATTTGTCTGATGAGTTGTTAATTGATTTAGCTAATAATACTACAATATCTGGGTATCATTCATTATCATTTAAAGCACTCCGTGAATTAAATGAAGAAATGCTAAAAACTTCAATGAATCAAATGCAAATTATTTATCAAAATAAACTCTATCATCAAAAAATTGGTAAATATAAAGGAAGAAAAAATATAGAATGTGATGAAAACGCAATTTTATCACCAGTAGTTAAAAGAGCGCAAAGAGAAGCTTTTAAAGTGATTAATAAAATTAGAAAAGATTATGGTGAATTAGATTCTATAGTAATTGAGATGACTCGTGCAAAGAATTCAAAAGAAGAAAAAAATAATATTAAAAGAAGACAAGAGAAATTTGAGCAAGAGAATAAGGAAGTTAATAAATTGTTATTGGAAGCTAATTATGACCCTGATAAAATTAATGCTAAAACAAAAACAAAAATCAGATTATATATGCAACAAAATGGTAAAAGTGCATATTATCAAAATGATTTAGATTTATCTTTGATTATTAGAGATCCAAATGCATATGAAATAGATCATATAATTCCATTATCAATTTCTTTGGATGATTCTTTAGCAAATAAAGTTTTAGTAACTTATCTAGAAAATCAAGAAAAAGGGAATTTAACACCAATTGGAGCTTTTTTAAAAGGTAAATTTAGTAAAGGTAGTTTAGAAAAATATAAAGCATATGTATATACAAATAATCAATTTTATGGAAAGAAAAAAGATTATTTATTATATGATAAAGATATAACTAAATACAGTAATGCAAAAGAATTTATTAATCGTAATCTTGTAGATACATCATATGCATGTAGAGTTGTTTTGAATACACTTACAGATTATTTTAGAGATAACGAAATTCCAACTAAGGTCCATACGGTTAAAGGACAAGCGACAAATGCATTTAGAAAACGTATCAAACTTGATAAAGATAGAGATTTGGATTATTCACATCATGCAATAGACGCTTTGATTGTTGCATCTATAAAAAAATTAGGTTTGTTAAATACGTTATTATCAAAATATGATCTAGATGATTTGTACAATAGTGATACGGGTGAAATTATTAAAGTAGAAGACGATAAAAAGTATTTAGATCCAAAATATATTGAATATATTTCTAATCTGAAGAATGTTAAAGTTATTAAATTTTCTCATAAAGTTGATACAAAACCAAATCGTAAAATTGCCGATGATACAATCTACAGTACTAGAACTATCGAGGAAAATGAGCGATTAATAAAGAAGTATTCAGATATTTATGATCCAAAATTTAGACATTTAACTGAAGATATTTTAAATGAAAAAGATGATAAATATTTAATGAAACGACATGATTATCAAACGTTTGAAAAAATTAAGGCAATTGTATTGAATCATTATAATACGTTTAAAAATGATACTAAGTATTATAGTAAGAATAAAAAAGGAGAAATTGAACTTAAAGGAAAAAATCCTTTAACAGAATATAAAGAAGAGCATGGTTTTATTACAAAATACTCTAAAAAAGGAAATGGGCCAATTGTTGTTTCAATAAAATATGATAGTGAAAATTTAGGAAATCATGTTTCTATTACAGATAATTATCAAGTTAAGCAAGATAATCAAAAAAATGTTGTATTGTTGCAATTGTCACCTTATCGTAGTGATATTTGGTTAGATAAAGGTAAATATAAGATGGTTACAGTAAGATATAGTGATATAAAATTTAATAAGGCTAAAAACAATTATTATATTGATGAAAACTGGTATAAAAAACAAAAAGAAATTAAACAGATTAGTGATGAAGCTGTATTTATTGCTAGTTTTCACCATGATGAACTTATTGGTATTGCTAAGAAAAAAGGTAGTAAGTACATTGATCCAAGAAATGAAAACGAGCATGATGGAAATAATGTGGAAATTTTAAAATTTACAGCTACTAATAATGATAAGGAAAATAAAATAGATGTTAAACCTATTGATTATCATTGTTCTAAGCAATTAATGTTTTCAATTGGCACATTTGTAAAAGTAGAAAAGTATGCAACTGATGTATTAGGAAATCTTTATAAAGTTACAAATAATCACTTGAAATTAGAATTGTAGTGTGCTATCATTTCTGTAGTCATATTCTAGCAAAATTTCATATGACCTAACAAAACAAGGGTTTATCCCGGAATCGGCTCGTAAGAGCCTTTTTTTGTTATATGAGTCATAGAGTAATATATATTGAAAAAAGTGAATGTTTGAGATTATATCTTGATAATTTAAAAGTCATAATTAGTGATGATGAATTATTGATACCAGTTTCAGATATTCAGATATTAGTAATTGATAATTATAAAGCTACTTTAAGTATTCAATTAATGAATAAATTAACTGAAAATAATGTATGTGTTATTTTTTGTGGAATGGATCATCTTCCCCAAAGTTATTTGTTACCAATGAATGGTAATTTGCGCAAAGTGGAAATATAAATAAGCAAATAGCATGGAAAGATGAAAATAAGTTGTTAGCTCACCAATTAATTATTAGAGCAAAAATTTATAATCAAATTGAAATATTAAGAAAATTAAATAAAGGTTATAATACAGTTATTAAGTTAGAACAATTTTTAAATGAAATACAATTAGGAGATGAGACAAATAGAGAGGGGTTAGCAGCAAAAATGTATTTTAGAGAATTATTTGGATCTGATTTTGTTAGAATGAATGAAGATATCATTAACGCAGGATTAAATTATGGTTATAGTATTATCAGATCTTTGATTAGTTCTATCATTTGTGCTAAAGGGTATTTGGGAAATTTTGGTATTTTTCATCGCGGAAAGCAAAATATGTTTAATCTTGCAGATGATATTATTGAAGTATTTAGACCTATAATAGATGAATATGTATATTTGAATATGAGAGATGAGATTATTTTTAAACAGAAACATCGAGAAGGTTTAATTAGAATATGTAGTGACAAAAAAATTGAAATTTGTAATCAACAGCAAACTATTGCTAATGCAATATATGTATATATAGAAGCATTGTTAAAAGTGTTAGAAACAGGTAATCCAAAAGCATTTATTTTTCCTCTACCATATTTATATGATATATAATTTTATGAGATTAATTCTTTTGTTTGATTTACCAATGATCACAAAAAATGAAATAAAAATATATAATAGATTTAGAAAGTATTTAATTAAAAATGGTTATATTATGATGCAATTTTCTGTTTATTGTAAACTTTTTGCAAATCGTGAGGCTGCTGTAAAACATATTGAAATGTTAAGAAGAACAGTTCCAAAAGAAGGGCAAATTAGACTAATGTTAGTCACTGAAAAACAATATTCTAAAATTGAAGTAATAGTTGGAGGTAAATCAAATCAAGAAAAAAAGATAAATAGTGAATCATTTATCAAATTATGAATAAAATAACTATTTGTAGAGGAAATGATAAAAATAATATAGTAATAGATAAATATAAATTTATAGTTGGGAATAACTATTTATATAGAAATAGTCTTTGTAGAGATATTAGGTTGTTTTTTACTAATATAAAGAATGAATATCGTGAAGAATTTGGGAAGGAAGTTTCAATTTATGTTAATGATAAATTAGTTAATAGAAAAAGATCAATATTATTTAATGTAAATGAAAATTTTTCTCTTTATAAAGATTTTAAAATGCAAACAAATTCTCTTGTTGCTAAATATCTTGAAATTATGATTAATAAACCAGAACTCATAGATATAATAAATACGATTAATTATCTTTTAGAGACATTATGTGAGCAAATTAATGAAATTTCTGTAATTAAAACTAATTATGATGTCATGACAGAGAAGAAATTAACAAAATTAATTGAACCCTATGTTGACATAGATGGCTATAAATGTGATGAATATGATTTATCATTTGAAGATGTCATTATTATTCAATTAAAACTTATAAACGAAATAATTAGTAATAATAAAATATATGATTATATTTTTATTATTTTAGAAATACCTTATCTTAGCCCTGAGATTTTAAATTTATTGTCATGTATGAAAAATTGTTTTTTGCTTGTATTTGTAAATAGTAAATATTTTATTGAAAATATTGATTTAGATAATATCCTGTTGTTGGAAAATATTAAAATAGATTTTGCTAATGAAGAACAAGTATGTGAAATGATTTGTAATAACTGTTATAAACCGATCTATTTATACGAGGTGAAGGAATATATGAAAGAATATTTTATTAATAATGGTAGTGATAAATGTAGCTTTATAAAAAGATTACTAAATATGTAAAAATTCATATTTATTAATTTTCAAAACTATGCTAATATTTGTTTTGAGGTTTTGTTACCATATGGAATTTTGCTAGAATAAGACTGGATTGATTTGGAATGAATGGTTTCGTGAGTTTTGTTACCATATGGAATTTTGCTAGAATAAGACTCACCAGCGTTAAAAGTAGAAACAGCATTAGTTTTGTTACCATATGGAATTTTGCTAGAATAAGACGAAAACTCATCTAAAAGTTTATGAGTAATAGTTTTGTTACCATATGGAATTTTGCTAGAATAAGACTGTCCATCCGACATCCTGTACATGGCCAGCGTTTTGTTACCATATGGAATTTTGCTAGAATAAGACTTGTTTATAGCTATGCTTATAAAGGTCGCTGTTTTGTTACCATATGGAATTTTGCTAGAATAAGACAACACTAAAACACATAAAGGATTTTCTAGCGTTTTGTTACCATATGGAATTTTGCTAGAATAAGACGAGGACACCCCAAATTGTATAACTATTATTGTTTTGTTACCATATGGAATTTTGCTAGAATAAGACTAATTATATATTTTAATGATTCAGATCCACGTTTTGTTACCATATGGAATTTTGCTAGAATAAGACTCAAAGCGAGTCTTACGAGACCACATACGAGTTTTGTTACCATATGGAATTTTGCTAGAATAAGACATTTTCACCATTAAACTCTTTCCAATGCTCGTTTTGTTACCATATGGAATTTTGCTAGAATAAGACCAGTAGAAGCGCGATTGTTCTTAGACGCACGTTTTGTTACCATATGGAATTTTGCTAGAATAAGACCACCTAACTCTAAAGGAGGCGCTAGAAGAAGTTTTGTTACCATATGGAATTTTGCTAGAATAAGACAAAAAAATAAATATTTTTATTGACAAGCGGGTTTTGTTACCATATGGAATTTTGCTAGAATTATATTGTGCGTACAGTAGTTAATTTTTTATTTTCTTTTAACGTTATGATATATTCAATTCAATTTTGAAATTTTATATTTAAGAATCGATATCACATTAATTTGGATATTTTATTTATTGAATGAGAAGCGTTGCTTCTCTTTTTATGATAGGTGGAAAATATCTGTATATAGACAGATAAATAAATATGATACAATTTAATTAAGAGTACTATAGATAAACCTAGGGTTCTATGTGAGTTTAAAAACCTGTAATAGTCTATAAAATTCTAGAAGCTGTCATGATGTATGATAACATTAAACAAACTAAATACTAATTATATCTTGGTAAATGTTTAATAACAGCAATAGGAATTTGGCTGAAAGATGAAGGTTAAAATTATATTAGAAATTAGTTTGTTATAAAATTTAAAATAGTAGCAAAGCACATGTATATATGTGTATAATGTAGTTGGAGTTTTAGAGTTAAATAGTTTAAAATCAACGCTAGTTCATATATTAAAAAGATCAATAAAATGAAATCTTTATTTTTATGAGATTAAATTATTTATTTCAATTAGTTACCAATAAATATGTTATACTAATAATAATTAGTATACAAAATCTTAATATAGCTTTAGGGATAATGATATTTTAAAGATAGGGAGATTGAATTTGATGAAAGGGTTACCGATAGGAATAGAAAATTTTAAAAAGTTAATTGATAAAAATGTATATTATGTTGATAAAAGCAAATTAATTGAAGATTTAATAAATGAAGAAGTTATTTTGTATACAAGACCTAGAAGATTTGGTAAAACTTTAAATATGTCAATGCTTTATTACTTTTTTTCAATTAAACAAAAAGAAAATGCTTATCTTTTTGATAACTTAGAAATAAGTAAAAATATTGAAGTTATGAAACATCAAAATCAGTATCCTGTTATTTTTATTACTTTGAAGGATATGAAAAGTAAAAGATTTAATGATCAAATTGCAATATTTAGTAAGATTGTTAGAAACTTAATAAATGATAATTTAGAATTATTAAATAGTGATTACTTAGAAGAAATAGATAAAGATAATTTAGTAAAATATCAAAAAGAAACAAAAAATGAAATTGATTTACAAGATGCTTTGAATTTTATTAGCAAATGTTTAAAAAAGCATTATCATCAAAATGTAATTATTTTAATTGATGAATATGATGTTCCATTACAAAGTGCTTATATTAATGGATATTATGATGAAATGGTGGAATTTTTAAGAAATATCTTTAGTACTGCTTTAAAAACCAATGATTCTTTAGAAAGAGGAGTTTTGACAGGATGTTTACAAATAGCTAAAGAAAGTATTTTTACGGGGTTAAATAATTTTAGTGTTAGATCTATACTTAATCAATATTCAAGTGACTGTTTTGGTTTTGAACAGAATGAAATTGATGAGTTATTAAAATATTACGATCTTTATGATAAAAAAGGCTATATCAAGGAATGGTATGATGGTTATTGTTTCTATGACAAAGAAATATATAATCCTTGGAGCACATTGCTATATGTAAAAGAACTATTAGGAGATAGAAATATTGCTGCTATACCATTTTGGGCTAATACCAGCAGCAATGATATTGTGTATAAATATATCATTGAAGGGAATCAAAAACTAAAAGACGAATTTGATTTATTAATTAATGGTGAAAGTATTGAAAAAATAATCAAACCGGAGCTAACATATCGAGAAATGGATGATATTAATAATATTTATAGTTTTCTGCTATTTACAGGTTATCTTAAAATTATTAAATATGTTGATATAAATTGTTATAGATTAATGATTCCTAATAAAGAAATTAAACTAATATATACAAATGTTTTTCAAGAATGGGCCAATAAAATTCAAGAAAACTATGGTCAGAAGCTTATTGATGCCTTATTAGATAAAGATGAAAATAAAGCAAATGAGATATTAAATTATATTTTACTGCAATCAATGAGTTACCATGATGGTAAAGAAAGTTTTTATCATGGTTTTATTTTAGGATTATTAAATAATAATAATTTGTTTTCTAATATTGAAAGTGGTGATGGCAGAAGTGATATTAAGTATTTGCCGGTTAATAAAGAAAAAAGAGGTTTTATCTTGGAATTAAAAATATGCAAAAATAAAGATTTGTATGATACAGCTATAGAAGCATGTAATCAAATAATTGAAAAAAGATATCTAGAGAGTGATAAGGGTAGAGGGTATCTAAATATGCTTGGCTATGGAATTGCTTTTGATAAAAAACGAGCTTTTATTAAAATGTTGAAAGCATCTTAATTTGGGACGTTTGTCCCTTTTTGTTTAAAAATATAGTATATATAGTTAATAGTTTTAAATTAAGGTATAATGTATATATGCAAAAAGGGTGATAGAAATGAAAAAAGCAATTCCACTTGGAATAATGGATTATGAAAAATTAATAAAAGATGATTATTATGCAGTAGATAAAACATTGATGATCAAAGAGTTTCTTGAAAGGAAAAGCGGTGTTACATTAATTACGAGACCAAGAAGATTTGGCAAGACTTTAAATATGTCAATGTTAGCTAATTTTTTTGATATTACCAAAGATTCCAAAGAATTATTTAAAGATACAAAGATCATGAAAACTGAATATGCTGATTACATCAACCAGTATCCAACTATTTTTATCACTTTTGCAGGAGCTAAAAACAGTTTACAGGAAATAGTTAACTGTATTAAATTACAGATACAAAATGAATACGATCGTTATGAATACGTATTTACAAATATGTCAAAATTTAAAACAATTAATTATGAAAAAATTATTAATGAACTCATAAATAATCATGATTTATCAGGTATTACC